>NZ_JAUBQM010000173.1:0-3289 GCF_036701245.1 Microcoleus sp. Pol14D4 | reverse complement strand
CAAGTTACATCATCAAATATTTTTAACTGGTTTACACACTGCTGTTATTGTACCTCATCTTTCTGAGAAAGGCTATAGGTCTACTTTTGCAGTGTTCTCTGAAGCCCAGTTACAGATGCTTCCTTCAATTCCTGCCAGAGAGAACTTGCGGCCATTGTCGTAAGACTTGAAGTCTGACAGCGATTTACCAGTCATTCCCCGCCCAAAAACAGCGGCCAAAACGGCCCGCAGCGTATCCTTGCCGTTAGACCCCTCGCCGTAACACAGTAAACCTTTAACACCCCGTCCCGTCAACTTTGAACGCACCAGCTTTAAATTCAACGCAGCAGCAGCAGTCCGCAAAAATACCTCACGCTGCGACGGCTCCAAGCATTCTAAAAGGCGATCGCAGTCAGTTGAGTCGATATCGGGGTCATACGTGCAGCCAACATAGGTATAGACCTGGTTAGGGTCATGTGGCACAAGCGAGTGAGAACCGTCAGGGTTAATTTTCACTACCCCTTTAGAAGTGTTCAACCCATCAGGATTGATGGTGTTAGGGTCTACGGCCACAGCTAAAAGCATATAGCTGTAGACCTCGTTGACACTGGCAGAGTTAGCCCGATTGCAGCGGTACTTCCCTCTTACAAATTCGGAGTAAGTGCTTAGCCAGTCAAGAATACGCCGCTTCTCGGTAGCTTCCGTTCGCAACTCATAATGAGTCCCGGTGAACTCAAAAAGCTGTCCTGCTATGGATACCCAGGGCGTGTCAGAGTACAGCGCATCCACAGCTTTCTGCACGTAGTTTTGCTCTGGAGTCGGTGCAGTATCTGGGATGTAGTCGTTTGCACTACTGTCATACTTCTGGCATACTACTTCTTCTCGCGTGCGCGGGTGAGGAGTAAGGAAATTTAGTATGTCTTGAGCGTTGAGTTTTTCGCTGTCAATCCAATCTTTGACATCTAATCCCTGACTTTTTGGCAAATTGTCCCAGGCTCCAGATTCGGGGTAACAGTAGAGCCACATTGCGTCGGGGAAGTGCTGGGAAACTTTAGCCGCGTCTTCAATGCCTGGTATGTCACGGTCAGGGCAAATAACAACCTTTGCACCTTGTAAATCGCTTGTGTCAGTGATTCGCCATTTACCCATACCGCCAATACTGGTGGTAGCGGCCAACCCTAAATCCCGAAGTGCATCCGCACACGACTCGCCGTCAACAATGAAAATCCAGTCGCCGTTTGCGATCGCCTTTTTGACATCGGCATAGCGGTAGATCGGGATGCTGGCACGTTCGACCTTGCCCAAACCCATTACCCAGTCGTTTTTGTCTTTGTCCCAGTGCTGTTGCTTGATATCCTTCTTGCGTCCGTCGCCGAAATCAACCCGCCGTACCCTGACAAGTGGGGAGCCGTCGCGGTCTGGATATTCCCAATGGCGGGTTTGAGCGGGGCGGATGGCTTTCTTTTCTTGGACTGGGGCGTAGTAAAAATGACCGTCCTGATCGGATTTAGTAGTCACTTCCCAACCCGTAGCGGGCGGTTGATTGCGACTACACACTGAAAGTTCGCCGATCGAATAACACCAGTCAGGTTTACCGCAGTGAGGGCATGGGCGGTCTTTGGATACACGGATAAGTTTACGGGCGCTTGGTTTTTGTCCGTTGGTTGAGTTATTATTCATAGATAAGTCGGCCTCATTGCCGAGGTGAATTTGACCAAAGACCGCTGACGACAGGTTCCAATTGCTGGCAGCGGTTTTTTGGCGTTTACAGTTTGAAAATTTGGAACTAGACAGGTGGAACCGTTCCGCAAACTTTAGTAAGCGGAGTCGGCTAGACTGTCGGTATGGCTGACACCTATCAAGCCATTGCAGAATTTAGGGATGAGAAGAAGATTTTTCAAGAGTTGGGCGAAAAGGTGGCAGATTGACAAGAGAGCCACAAACTTTACCCACGCCAACTCTTCCGATTCAATGTGTCCCTGTCTGGGAAACCGCCCGCCCCAAAAGTGCTTCAGAAAACACCGCAACCATACCCGCCACTCTCGGCGGATTTGTGCTTTCTCTTTTGGCGTTAGTGGGGGCAGGATGGGCATAGGGATATTTTACGTTGGGGGCTCACTTCGTCCCAAGATGCGATTTTTAGTCGCAACATTTCTAAATATTTCCGAAACCTAATAGGTTCCTCCAGCAAAACACTAAACAACACGCTGCTAAGTTTCGGGAAACCTATTAGGTTTCCGTGGTAAAAACGCTAAACAACGCACCCAAATTAAGGCTTCTGAGTGATGAGCTTGCTCGGCTAATAGAATATTATCTCGCCCATTGGAAATTCTTGGCCGGGAGGTAGCCCGTAACCAGCCCCTCCCTTTTTTGGCCGCTACCGATCGCCCTGACCACCCAGAACCGCATCCCGCGGTCGAGGTTGTGGTTCCCCTGGTGTTGGTGTTGGCGGGACTGCTACCCCGATCTGAGGCAATTGCAGGTCATCAAGATAGTAAGCGTACTTGTTGCCCTCCCCTCGTTGCGGGTAATACCTGCCGTTGCTTTTCCATGTGAACCCTTTATCCAACAAAGCGCTTAAGCAGAGCTTTAGTTCCGCGTTAGTTCCAGTCAGTCGCATCGCAGCTTGTGTCGGTATTTGATTTGTTGTCATTTCTCCCCCTCAAACTGATTGAGTAAATTTTGCAGTTTCACTTTGCCTTCTGAGAATTTGCGCCCTCCCATCTTGAGGACATTTTCAACAATCCAAGTCACAGACTTACCCGCTTCCATTGACTTACAAACTTCCAAATATATAGGGTAATCGGGAGAGTCGGAAGCGGAAACGGTTTCCTGTAAGTCGCTACTGTATATAGCTTCCAGCGCTTGACGGCTAGCTTCCACGTCAACGCCAGGGGAAGTCAGGATAAGCTCAGCTTCCTGCTGTCTTTGTTGCTGTGAAACGTAGGCAGATGTACTAATTTCATCAATCACATCGGCGGTGATTGCTCGCTCTTTAATTGCCTCAATCTCACCCTGCTCTGACAGTTTGCGGGCGATGTTGCCCGCCGACACTGCACAAGCAATTGCAGCACACAAACTCACCCCTTGCACCGCTTTGTGAGTGTCTAGCGTTTTGTCTAGTGTCGCTAGTGGAGTCAGCCACAGAACGACAGAGGACGCACTCAATACAAACAGTTTTAACTGCATAGAAACACCCCCAAACCAATCAGCAGCATCGCTAAACCGCCGATTAAGTAGTCAGACAGAATTAATTACAGAAATACATAGTATAATGATATTTCCGGCAAAATTATGAGTTAATTACAGT
>NZ_JAUBQM010000172.1:0-3310 GCF_036701245.1 Microcoleus sp. Pol14D4 | reverse complement strand
CCGCTAATCCGACTTATCGATTTTTACACGATCGCGTCCAACAAGCGGCTTATTCATTGATTCCTGACGAGCAAAAAACAGCAACTCACCTCAAAATAGGACGGTTACTGCTCGAAAATTTATCGGAGATTGAGCTTGAGGAAAAACTGTTCGATATTGTCGGGCATTTGAATTTAGGAATTGAGTTAATTGCTCAATCAAGGGAACGCCAAGAATTAGCTCAAATGAATTTGAAAGCTGGAGTGAAGGCGAGAAATTCCACAGCTTACGCCGCAGCAAGAGTTTATTTACAAACTGGAATTGAGTTACTGACAGCTAACTGCTGGCAGCATCAGTATGAATTAACTTTGAATCTGTATGTGGCATCGGCTGAAGTTGCCTATTTGAATGGTGACTTTGAGGAAATGGAACAGAGGGCAGCACTGGTGTTGCGATCCGCTCAAACCATACTAGAGCGAGTGAAAATTTATGAGATCCAAATCAGCGCACTGACAGCGCAGAGTCAGATGTTGGAAGCAATATCTGTGGGCAAAAATGCGCTGGTAGAATTGGGGGTTGAGTTCTCATCTGAACCTGATGAAGCCTTGACAGGCAAAGCACTACAAACCCTTGGCGCTCGCCTTCAGGGTAAACAGATTTCAGAACTGATTAACCTCCCTGCGATGAGCGACTCAGAGACAATTGCAGCGATGCAACTATTAGCCATGTTGTTTTCAGCGATTTTTTCAGCCTCTCCTGCCTTGCTACCTCTGTATTGCTCGACAATGGTGAGTCTATCTCTCCAATTTGGAAATGCGCCCGCATCAACAATCGGATATGTAGGTTATGGCCTGGTGTTATCTGCTTTTTTAGGAGAAGTAAAAACAGGTTATGATTTCGGGCGATTGGCACTGAACTTAGTCAATCAGTTGAATGTACGGGAATTTAAGTCCTCCGCTTTACTGTTTTTTGGCGCTTTCCTCCAGCATCGTCAAGAACCACTGAGGGCAGTAATACCAACTCTCAAAGATAGCTATTTAGCGGGGATGGAAACAGGTGATTTCCTCAATGCTGGCTACAGTATAGCTATTTGTTTTTACGCTCATCTATTCGGTGGAGTGGCTCTGGACGATTGGGTACTAGAAATAAAAAATTACTGTGTTGTCTTAGCGACTCTGAAGCAAGATTCTCCTCTGGCTTACCTAAAGGCAACACAACAGACGGCGCAGAACTTGACGGAAATTGTCAAGCAACCGGATTTATTAATCGGTACTGCCTACGATGAAACTGTGATGTTTCCTAAGCAGTATCAAAATAACGAACTCACTGTCCTTGCTGTTGTTTATATCTATAAACTGATGCTTGCCTATATTTTTGGCAACTACACTAATGCCCTAGACTACCTTACCCAAGCTAATCGCTATTTGATGGGAGCGACAGGAATGATTCAAATTCCTGTTTTTCATTTCTATGCTGGCTTAACCTACCTGGCACTATGCTCTATGGAGTCAGAAATTGAGCAAGCAAACACTCTTAGCAGGATGGAAATTCATCAAACGAATATTACTCAATGGGCGCATCATGCCCCCATGAATCACCAACATAAAGTTGACTTAATCAAGGCAGAAAAATGTCGAGTGTTAGGACACAAAGCAGAAGCAAGTGAGCTATACGACAAGGCAATTTCTGGAGCCAAAGCCAACGAATACATCCAAGAAGAAGCACTGGCCAATGAACTAGCCGCCAACTTTTACCTCGACTGGGGTAAACAGCGCATTGCCCAGGAATACATGACAAACGCCTACTATGGCTATGCTCGTTGGGGCGCTAAAGCCAAAGTCGCCGACTTAGAAAAACGCTATCCTCAACTACTCGCTCCCATCTTCCAGCAAACCCGTTCTCCCCTCTCCCCTCACGAAACTATCTTCACATTGGGAAGTGTCACCTCCACCAGTTCTCCCAGTTCGAGCAGTAGCAGTGTCTCTGTAGCTTTAGATTTAGCCGCCATTCTCAAAGCTTCCCAAACTCTTTCTGCCGAAATCGAATTGGAAAAACTGCTGGCATCGTTGCTGAGAATTGTCATCGAAAATGCGGGGGCTGATAAATGCGTGTTAATGCTCTTGCAAGACTCGCGCCTGCTAATCAAAGGGTCAATTAGCGTGGGGATGGAGCCAGTCGTGTTGCAGTGCCTTCTGGTTGAAGACAGTCAAGAAATTCCTCTGAAGCTAATTTACAAAGTCAAGCACGATAGGCGAACTGTTGTACTGATTGATGCGACGACCGATCCTACTTTAGCCAATGACCCATACATCATGCGTCAGCAGCCTCATAGTATCTTGTGCAGCCCGATTTTGCATCAAGGTAAGTTGAAGGGAATTTTATACCTAGAGAATAATTTAGCAACGGGGGCGTTCACCAGCGATCGGGTTGAAGTGCTGAATCTAATTTGCTCTCAAGCTGCCATTTCTTTGGAAAATGCCCGTCTTTATCAAGAATCCCAACAAGCCCTTACAGACCTCAAACAGGCACAACTAAAAATAGTCCAAAGTGAAAAAATGTCGGCATTGGGCAACTTGGTGGCTGGGGTCGCTCACGAAATCAACAACCCTGTAGGCTTCCTTGCTGGCAACATTACCCCTGCTTTAGATTACATTAATGATTTGTTTGGATTGCTCGATCTATTTGGGCAAGAATATCCTAATTACACTGCGGCAATTCAAGAGGAAATTGAAGCGATCGACCTCGATTATATCCGGGAAGACTTACCAAAGTTAGTGGGTTCCATGCACGAAGGCGTGAAGCGAATCAAAGGCATCAGCACCAGTCTTCGCATCTTTTCCCGTGCTGATAGCGATCGCCCCGTCCCCTCCAATATCCACGAGGGCCTCGAAAGCACCTTGATGATCCTAAAACATCGCCTCAAAGCTTCGGACACACGCCCAGAGATTCAAGTCATCAAGAAATACGGTGATTTGCCGAAAGTAGAGTGCTATGCAGGTCAGCTAAATCAAGTTTTTATGAATCTGTTGAGTAATGCGATCGATGCCCTTGATGAATCAAATACTGGACGGAGCTTTGCAGAGATTAAAAAGGCTCCTAATAAAATTATTATCGAAACCAAATTATCGGGCGATCGGCAGCAAGTTGTGATTCGCATCAAAGACAATGGAGTTGGCATTAATGAGGCGGTGCGAGAGAAGATTTTTGATGATTTATTTACGACAAAGGAAGTCGGTAAAGGGACGGGGTTGGGGTTAGCGATCGCACGGCAGATTGTTGTTGAGAAACACTCTGGTATTTTAGAAGTAAATTCAGCGTTAGGTCAAGGTGC
>NZ_JAUBQM010000171.1:0-3573 GCF_036701245.1 Microcoleus sp. Pol14D4 | reverse complement strand
ACCACCTATCTGGAGTGCATACCTATCGCTGACATCATTGGCGATACCGCAATGCAGTTGCGGTGAGCAGTTACTCAACTCCAATAGTTAGTAAGCTTGTTGGGATGATTGTCCAACCTGGTACAGCACTAATCGATGCTCAAAGCATTGGAAAAAAATAGGAACCATCAATGTCTAATTCAATTAACCAACAAATCTTACTCAAAAGCCGCCCAGTTGGCGAACCCAAAGAGAGTGATTTCGCCCTAGTCGAAACCCCAATCCCAGAACCAGGGGAAGGCGAAGTTCTCAACCGCACGATTTACCTCTCCCTCGACCCCTATATGCGCGGACGCATGAGCGATCGCGAATCTTATGCTTCTCCCGTAGAATTGGGTTCCGTGATGGTCGGTAGCACAGTTAGCCAAGTAGTGAAATCCAACCATCCCCAATTCAGGGCCGGAGATTTTGTGCTCGGTTATGAGGGTTGGCAAACTTATGGCGTATCGAAAGGCGAAACCTTGCGCAAGCTTGACCCCAATCAAGCACCCATCTCCTATGCCTTGGGCATAACGGGGATGCCGGGAATGACGGCATATTTTGCGCTGCTTGATATTGGGCAACCACAAGCAGGCGAAACAGTTGTCGTTTCTGCTGCCTCTGGCGCAGTCGGTTCAGTAGTCGGTCAAATTGCTAAACTCAAAGGCTGTCGGGCAGTGGGGGTGGCTGGGAGTGAGGATAAATGCGATTACGCAGTCAAAGAATTAGGGTTTGATGCCTGCATTAACCGCAAAACTCAAGACCTCAGTTCAGCACTGAAAGCCGCTTGTCATAAGGGAATTGATGTTTACTTTGACAATACGGCGGGTCCAATTTTAGAAGCCGTTTTGCAGCAGATTAATCTTGGGGCAAGAATACCACTGGTTGGTTTAATCTCGCAGTACAACGCAGAAACTCCTCCTCCTGGCCCTAATTTAATGCCACTGTTGGTTAAACGAGCGTTAATCAAAGGTTTTCTTGTGGGTGATTACCAACACCGTCAGGCAGAGTTTGTAAACGATGTTTCTCAGTGGTTGCAGGAAGGTAAGCTCAAGTATAAAGAAGACGTTGTAGAGGGACTGGAAAACGCGCCGCACGCCTTCATCGGTTTACTGCAAGGGAAAAACTTTGGCAAGCTGATTGTTCGGCTAAAACAAGAGTTCGTGCAACCAGGGGAAAGGTAGAAGAATAGCGCAAAAATCAACACTACTTTGCCCTTGGTGGTGCGAACCCTATATTTACCGCCTGTAAGAATTACTTGAGCGGCAGAAAGACGTCGGTAATCGCCTCATGCTGAGGTACATCAGGAAAAAAACTAACTCTCTGAAGAAACAGTGGAAAGTCTCGCGGTTCTTCTGTACTCGACGGGAGCCATTTCGAGTAAAGATAAGTGATGCTCTCGCCCAGGTTAGCGTCGTCGCCGATGTGTCGCAATACGGCACATCTACCAGCAGGAATGGTTTTTTCTACAACTCCAAATGGGTTGTCAGCCACATCTCGCTCTGTTGATGCACAAATGTCAAAGCGATAGTTTTCAGGCGAGGTTTCCGACGGATTATCGTAAAGGATGTTGAAAGTAGCGCTGACTTGGGGCGTCAGATTGTTCTGCTTTCGCCATTCGATAAACTTGCGAATCGAATTCCCGAGGAGATTTGGATCGCCACGGTGCTCGAGAGCAGCTACTTTGGTGTCTTTAAAGGTGATTAGCTTAACTTTCGCGGGCTGATTTTCTGGTTTCATATGCTTCATCCTTAAGTCACTTAATAATTGGTAAGTCGAGTGCCAAGGATTCCACTGCGGATGCTCTCTGAACTCTGTTGGAGTCTGCCCTATGTTCTTTTTGAATGCACGAGAAAACGATTCATGGTTTTCGTAGCCACTCGCCAGCGCGATATCGACAATCTGCATATAGTTGCGAAAGGCAAGTTGATATGAAGCTCGTTTCAAACGATTGAGCTGAACGTATTTGTATACGCTAATTCCGAAAAGCTCAGAGAACTGCCTGTGAAAATGATATTTCGAGAATGCAGCAATGTTGCTGAGCCGATCGACAGTAAGGTCATCGTCTAGATGAGAATCGATGTACTCAAGCACTTTGCGGAATCTAGAGTGATAGGTGTATTCAGCAGATTCTGTCAAATGTTGCATCCTCCTTGGCTATCAATATACTATTCCCTTGGAATTCATGAAGCCTGACAGAAATTGCTCAATCTACAGGTGTTCGGTTCGGAACCACGGCGTTCACCCCCTTTGTTAAGCGCAGTGACGATCCAACGCGATGAACACGGCTCAGCGATCGCATAACGCATCAACTCAACCATGTACCTCACACCTCCTAAACTGCCAATACTCAGTTCTACTGTGTCTCTAGCAAGATGTGGTAAACGTTTCCTTGCGTTTGAATTTGGTCATGGCTATGTGCACTTAAGCAATAGCTGCAAAACAAGGAGAACAGATGTCAGAAAGTACGTCAAACTCAGAAATGGTATACCGAACTCTTGGCAGCACAGGAGAGAGGGTTTCTGCGATCGGATTGGGTGGTTGGCACATCGGATTGAAGTATGTTGATGAGCAACTGGGTATCCGGATTGTTCGCACTGCGATCGACCGCGGCATCACTTTTATGGATAACAGTTGGGATTACAACGGTGGAGTCAGCGAGATTCGCATGGGGAAAGCCTTGCGCGATGGCTACCGAGACAAAGTATTCCTGATGACGAAAATCGACGGCCGTTCCAAGAAAGAAGCCGCAAGACAGCTAGACGAATCACTGCAACGCCTGCAAGTTGACTGCATCGATCTTGTCCAGCACCACGAAATCCTCCGGTTCGAGGATCCGCATCGAGTTTTCGATCCAGAAGGGGCAAATGCCGCCTTAATTGAGGCGCGGGAAGCTGGCAAACTCCGATATATTGGCTTCACCGGACACAAAGACCCCCAGATTCATCTGCATATGCTGAAAGTTGCAGCTAGTTATGGGTTTAAGTTTGATACGGCTCAGATGCCGCTGAATGTGATGGATGCACACTACCGAAGCTTTGGGAAGCTGGTTGTGCCAGAACTGGTTAAACAGGACATCGGCATTCTTGGCATGAAAAGCATGGCAAACGGGATTTTGTTACGGTCAAATACGGTAACGCCAATTGAGTGTCTGCACTATGCGCTGAATCTACCTACATCGGTTGTCGTTACGGGAATTGACAGCATGGAGATTCTCGATCAAGCGTTTGAGGCGGTGCGGACGTTCCAGCCAATGAATGACGAGCAGGTGCGATCGCTTTTAGCAAAAACGGCAGAAGCAGCATCACGCGGCGAGTTTGAGCCATTCAAAACCTCATCAATTTTCGACAGCACTGCCCAGAATCTAGATTGGCTGGGAGAGGAGCCACAGCGCCTTCAGCAACTGATGCCAACGTGATCGAGAGAGGCGATCGCCTAATTCGACTAACTTTACTTTTCTTTAGAGATAGCCTCTTAACTATAGCGATCGCAAATGATTTGTAAATCATAAATCATGTATAATGAGGGAGGTGGATCTAAGTAGAAGTTAAGATG
>NZ_JAUBQM010000170.1:0-3631 GCF_036701245.1 Microcoleus sp. Pol14D4 | reverse complement strand
ACTGTAATTAACTCATAATTTTGCCGGAAATATCATTATACTATGTATTTCTGTAATTAATTCTGTCTGACTACTTAGCTCATATTTCCGAATATGAGCCTAAGTTCTGTTTTTCCCAATTCAAAATATATCTCTCAATATAAAGCTAAATGCAATATCTATCAAGATAATAAATAAATTACGTTTTTTTTATTATTAAAAAACGGTCGCTCCTGCTTACTACAATTAGCAGGAGCGATCGCTACCATTTTCAGATTAGATGTTCATCAAAATAGCCAACTTGTTTAGCTGGTCGCTGCACTGTCTTCGCTCTCTTTCGCCAAGACAGTGCAAAACCACCAACCTTAGTTAAATCGGCCAGCGCTTGTAAGTCCTGACGGCATAGGAGTTGTGTTTCCCTTTAGCGATCGCTAATTTTGCCAACTACTCTTCTACCCAATTGAGTAACCCAAGAGAAGTAACAGCTCCAAAAAAGTGAGCGCCAATCAGATTGACGTTAGCCATCGTCACAAAAATATCTAGGGAACGAATCACATTTTCTGGCGCATAAGCTGCCATCGCTTGCGGTTGACTAAGAGTTTTCGCTAGAACTACAGCCACTGTTTCTTCAGAAGCCACAAACGCGATTAATACCCCCACCAAACTAGAAACTAATCCAATCCGTAAGGTGTGAGTAATATGTTCTTTGCTGGGATATACCTGGGAATTTTCTGCGTGCAAAAGTCGCCCTAAAAGCCTATAGCGAAAATCCCAAAAAATTCTAAAGCACAGCAATAACAGACCAACTATTGCTAAAAATACTCCGAAACCAATACCTGCATTATTGGTTTGTTCGCTCATGTTGCGACCCAACATAGCAAATAATAAAACAATGCCGGAAACAGCACCAAAGAATAACTGTATCCAGAAGCTAAATCTACTAAACAAGCGAAAAGTAGCAACGAAATCGCTTTGGATCAGTGGTTGCGACAAGGATTCTGGTTGATTCAGTTGATTCATTATATACACCTTATTGCTGAATTGAGCATCAAAGCAAACGACGTAAGAAATAGGTTCTGCTTGTCTTCCTGTCGCAAGCGATCGCCTTGTGGTTAGCTATTAGAGTTTTCCTGAAAAGTCAGTTAAGGGCAGGACAGGATGCCGGATGTTTGGGTACCGAATTCGGCAATTTCCGGTAAATAAAAAGTTGAACTCAACACAGGCACTGCCGTTGTGGTTGATTTGATTTTCCTAAAATCCTCCCGGTTTTGAACAATCAACTTCTTGCGACAAGGGGAATTTAGAGTCTTAAAAATCGACTTAGGCAAAACGTCTATTGTCTTTGTTCACCATTTCAAAATCTTGCTTCTATCTCTATTTAATCTAACTAGCTTAACCTTGCCATCTGTCTGATGCCATAAGAAAATATCCACCTGATGGAAGATGATTGAGGAAAAATTTATGATAGAGCTTTGAGTTAAGTGCGATCGGAGTATTAGCGATAGATGCTTGATTCCCAACTCCCGCACTGGGGCGCATCCATTCTTACAACATCCATAAGCTAGTTAGGGCAGCTATTCCAGATTCCAAACTATTCATATGCGAGTTGGGAGCTATTCGTTGCAAGCAAGATTACCCGGACAAATTTTTTATCGCCTTCGGAGTATTGACCATTTAACCCAACAAATGAAAACGATTAATATGTGAACCAATTCGCATATTAATCTGTTATAGCAATCCTTGCAGTAGTCATAAATCTTTTACCCCACCCCACCTTCCCCGCGAGTTCGGGGAGGCAGTAAGAAATTCATAAATGATTTACGCTTTGTATATTACAACCATTATTGCTTTGTTTGGCAAGTGATACTGCTTTGTGTCAACGGAGTTGTGGCATTTATATGCGCTTTTATTTCCTATATTGGCGAATTTTTAAGCGTAATTTTAGCAGGGCTGCCTTTATTAGATTAGCATTGGCAAGCAGGTGAGGTGTTGTTGCTATATTTCCTAATTAAACAAATTGCAGCAGGAAATTTTGTCACCCCTATCCTTATGAAAAAGCAGGGATATTTGCTTTCCAATTACACATTAACACTCTATACAGCATTTAGATTTTTATTGTTTTTTTTGGAATTATTTTTAGCGCTACCAATTCTAATTGTTATTCAAATTTGGGTTAAAGAAGTTTTAATCAAAGATATACTAGACTGCTGGCCGACTGCTCCATCATCGAAGCTATCTCATAGCCCATAAAGCTAGATTTGTCAAGGCTAATAAATGTGAAATTTATAAATCAATCAACCGCGGACACTCCCACTCAAGACAGATGAAAAAAATTTCTAAATAAGCTAATTATTAAATTAATAGATAATAATATAAATTATTTGTTTAAAAACTCAGTTAAGTGCAAAGTAATCCACCATATACCTATGCCAGCAGTCGTTAACAACTAAAGTATAAAAAATATGAAACGGGACAACTCACCCACCGACAGCATTAAAGACTCAATTGGACAGGCAGCTTCTCATCCCTGGTTTGAGCGACTGGCAAGATTGGGATATGCTTCCAAAGGTTTAGTTTACTTTATTGTCGGTTTTCTCGCAGCACAAGCAGCCTTTAGTATGGGCGGCAGGACAACCGATACTAGCGGTGCATTATCAGAAATTGTTAACCAACCGTTCGGTAAATTTCTGCTATTTCTGGTAACAATTGGCATTATTGGTTATGCCCTTTGGCGTATCGTTCAGACAATTCTAGATCCAGAACACCAAGGACAGAAAATGGATGCCAAGCGAATTGCCCAACGCATTGGCTACGCCTTAAGTGCTTTAGCTTATGCAGGTTTGGCTTTAACGGCTGTAAAACTGATAATGGGTTCGGGCGGTGGTAATAGCGATACAACTCAAGATTTGACAGCCCAAATTTTAGCGCAACCGTTTGGACAATGGCTGGTAGGATTGGCAGGATCAATTGTTATTGGTGTAGGATTTTCTTATTTTTATGAAGCATATAAAGCCAAATTTCGCCGCCATTTCAAGCTAGATGAAATGAGCAAAACCGAGCAAACTTGGGCGACACGGTTGGGTCGATTTGGAATTGCTGCCCGTGGAATTGTTTTCGTTATAATTGGTTTTTTCTTAATTCAAGCAGCAAGGCTCTCGGATGCCAGTCAAACGAAGGGATTGGGCGAGGTGTTGGCAATTGTGGCACAACAGCCTTTTAGTCCAGTGATTTTGGCTCTAGTACCTTTGGGTTTAATTGCCTATGGCATCTACTCGGTAATTCAAGCTCGCTATCGGCGAATTTTCCACTCATAAGCTTGCTCGTTATACAGAAAGTTATGAATTTTGGGTAGTAATAAATATGTAGTGATTAGATATTTATTGGCTCAAAACATAGTTGTAATGATGGATAAAATACCAAATAGCACCAATATGGTTTTCTAACTTTTTAGAAAATGAAAGAGTTTTTCTTACGATCCGAGAAACACGTTGGCGCAAAGTATTATTAAATCTTTCAATGTGATTAGTCTTTCCACTTTCTTTACCAACTGGCTGATGGCGTAGCGAAGGAAAAACACAAGCATATGCAGCCCAAAAATCTGTATAGCAAACAGCACATTGTCGATATACAGGAGGTAGAGAATTCCATAATT
>NZ_JAUBQM010000169.1:0-3847 GCF_036701245.1 Microcoleus sp. Pol14D4 | reverse complement strand
GGATTTTAAAGTCCCAAAAGCCTTTCGATCCTAATTATTTGACTGCTACCCCTTGACAGGTCAAGACAGTATCTACGACACATTGCTAAATTGTGGATGGAACATTCGCAGACAACCATTCGGCGCGCAACTTTTCAATAGCTAATTCTTTAAATTTAGCTTCTACTTCAATCCAAGGAGCCTGATAATAACAATTAGGCATTTCTGTAATTAAATCGCTGTGGCGCGGATCGGCAAAAAATTCTCTGCCATTCGATATGTGTACTAATTGCCATTCAGGAACAGACCAAGTTGTGCGGGCTGCTGCAAGCATTTCGGCAACGCTGGGATCGTCGTAAGTTTCTAAATGTTCGTGAATGACGTGGTGGTGGGCGTCAAAAACCATTGGTACGCCGGTATCGAGACAAACTTCTAAAATTTCCGAGGAACTGTAAGCGTATTCGTCATTTTCAAAGGTTAAGCGCGATCGAATGGATTCTGGCAAGTCGCGGATGACTGATTTGAGCTGCGAAGTGCGATCGCTCTTGCCGCCGTGAATGTTCATCAGTGCCTGGGGCGATCGGGGCTGTCCCAACATATCTAAAATTAAAGCATGAGTCGCCAGAATTTTAATGCTGTTTTCAACCACAGAAAGCTTGTCCGAACTAAGGACGACAAATTGATCGGGGTGGAGTACCAAACGGATGTTGAGGGAAATTGCGCGATCGCCGGTATTCCGCAATTCTTCAGTCATCGAGTGTAGCACTGCTTCCCCCAAATCTGTATCTGCAAAAGGGAACAGTGCAGAAGTCATGCGGTAGAGCTTAATCTGATTAGCAGAACAGAAGTCGATCGCTTTGTCAAGCCGCTTTAAGTTGTCTGTATAAAGCTCGCGCAATACTGTTTCTTGTTCAGTTTCTGAAAGCTGTAAAAGTCGCTTCCGGGTGACAGTGCGAAAGCGCACTGCATCGGATGTTGTAATACAGACTAATCCCAATTCCGGCAATTTTTCCTGTTCCACTACTTGGTTAATCCCGCTCATTTAGCAATAATCCCTAACTTTAATTTTATGTTAAATAGGTTTTTCGTAACGACTGGAGTTTTTAGTCTTGAAGTTTTTAGGTACTACTGAACCTGCCTAAAGAGCCCGGCAGAGATTGAAATCGCTGGCGGACTCTGGAAGTGCAAGGTGTAATTAGTACAAACGGGATTTTTTTTATCAAACATCTAATGAACCGCCTTGCAGATAGCATATCGATGACAATTTAATCGATATAACTATTGCTGTTCTTGGCGAGAATCAGCCTCTTCGTCGGGCCGCGCGGTGGCAACAGGATTTTCCATTGCTTCGTTATGGAACGGATAACCGGAGGTTTCTTGATTTAGCGGGTCAGCGGGTTGGTCGTCTGGGGATGTAATTTGACCGTTAGTGTTGGTATTGGGTTTTGTGGAAGAGCCTTTATGGCTGGCATGACCGCTACTCATCTTTTTTTCCTCAATTAGGTTGATCTAACAATTTCTAGCTTAGACTTAGCGGCGGCGGGCGATCGCCTATCTTAAGTCAGAGATGTTGCTTAATAGTTGAGGATGCTATAGCACTCCTCGCATCAATTGTGAAATTTTTCTCTTATCTTATCAACATTCGCCTCAATAGCGTCTTGGCGGTTTGTTGAAAAAAAAGCTTGTTTCGCGTTTACCGAAAGGATTGCTATATCTCCTAATTTTTCCTATTTCTCCTTTTCAATCAACTCCGCAAACGCCCTGACCTGAGAATGCTAATAATCAACCAAAAACCCAAAAAACTCGCGGCCCCAAACAAACCAGTGCTCAGAAAAGATAACTGAGCAGTTTGTGCGTTAGAAGAAATAATTGCTGCCCCTATAATCAAGGAACCCACGACAATACTAAAAGAAAGTCGGTTCGCAGAATCCCCTAGAGTGCGGCGTAGCGGGTCGAGTTCTTTTAATGTCAAGTTCCACTTCAAAGTTTCCGAAGTAACCCGGTCTAAAAGCACTTCCACCTGTCGCGGAGATTGCAAAGATAAGCTTTTCAGATCCAGGGCCGTTCTTAAAAGAGCTTGGATTGGATCGTCTCCTAATAACTGACGCCGAAACATATCGGTCATCAGCGGTTTGACCTGCTCTACAATATTAAACCGGGGATTAAAAGAGCGTGCCAGTCCTTCCAAATTAGCTAGAGTTTTTGCATACAAACCGAGATTGCTGGGCAGCCGAATTTTATTTTTTCTGGTGATTTCCAGCACCTCATAAAAAATTTCCGACAAGTTCATTTGCGACAAGCTCACATTGTAATACTTGCGTAGCATTCGAGCCAAATCGTTTTCGAGGTTTGCTAAACTTTTCGGCTGAGCAAATTCTGCCATTTCCAAAGTTAATTGAGCGCAGCGCTGAGCATCTAAATCGACAATTGCCAGCAACATTTCGGTCAAATTCTGCTGAGTGCGCGGGTCTAATCTGCCGACCATACCGCAGTCTAGCAGGGCTATCCGGCCATCTTTGAGATAAAACAAATTGCCGGGATGCGGGTCTGCGTGAAAGAATCCGTCGATGTACAACTGCTGGAAGAAAACGCGGCAAAGCAGCGTTGTAATTTCTTCGCGTTCGGCATTTACATCTCCTTTGTGGCGAATTCCTTGCAAATCCCCTAACAAAATTGGGACTCCGTTCAGCCACTCCATTACTAAGAGTTTTTTTGTAGTTAACTCCCAGTTAATTTCTGGTAGGACAACTTGTGTGGGGTCAAACCAGCGACTTTTAGATAAATTGCGGCGCAGTTCGTCTGTGTAGCTGGCTTCTTGAATGAAGTCTAATTCTGCACGCAGGGCGATCGCAAATTCTTCTGCTAAGGCGACAATATCGTATTGTTGACCGAAGTCTGTGAGCATGACAAGTTCTGCCAAACCTCGGAGTACGGCGATGTCTTGTTCGATGACGATATCAATACCGGGGCGCTGAACTTTGAGGGCGACTTCGCGACCGTCTTTTAAAGTAGCTTTGTGGGTTTGGGCGATGGAACCTGCGGCGATCGCCTGAGTGTTAAATTTAGCGAAGGTATCTTCCAGAGATTTTGTGAGTTCCATTCTGACGATGGCTTCTACTTCCGACCACGGTACGGGTGGTACTTCCGCTTGTAGCGTGGAGAGGGTTTCGATATAGCTGGCCGGTAAAAGGTCGGGACGGGTGCTCAGCAATTGACCCAATTTGACAAAAACTGGGCCTAATTCGACGAGGATGTTGCGGAGAACTGCTGGAGTTGGGAGACTGGGTGCGTCGGTTTTGCGGCCGGTTAGGAGGCTTTTCATGTAGTCCCAACCGTTGCGGAAGACGACCTCTAGAATTTCTCCTTTGCGAGAAGTGTTTTGAACTAGGCTAAACAAGGGGCCTCCGGGTCGATCGGGTTTAAGGGCTATATAACTACTAGGATAGCGCTGTTGACCGGGCTGACCAGTGTCTTGGGGAATAACTTGGGGGAAAGGGTGGGAATGGGCGTGAGAGTTTTGGGGCGTGGGAGGTAGCAGTTAAGTTTGGCGGTTAAAGTAGCTTTGAATTATTTCCCTTAACAAAGCTTCTGAGCTAATTCCTTGTTTAATAGCAAGTGCCTTAATTTTTTGGATGTCAGAAGCCGAGATTTTAATTGGGGCAAAAGTTTCAGGAAATGCCCAGGCGCACTGTGTACACTCAAGTTGGCATCCTCGACAAGCCGTGCTTTTAAAGTTATTACATTCTGCACACAGCGGTTGCCAATTATCCTCTTCATTTCCTCCTCCTCGCCATTACTCACAAGTTAAGCTAAAAGCACTATTGTCAATGAGTAAAATTACTCATCTTTTACCTGTTGACCCAATTAA
>NZ_JAUBQM010000168.1:0-3909 GCF_036701245.1 Microcoleus sp. Pol14D4 | reverse complement strand
TGCCTATCTTTTTTTACCACAAGTTGGCTCAATCCTTACTAACTATGGGTTTGGGGCGGGTTGTCACCCCCCCAGCTTTGTACGAATGATATTGAAACTCTCGATAATTTGTTCTGGGATGCGCCGGAAGTCGTGCGGTTTGGGGTGACGGAGAACCTCTACGGGAGCGATGAGGTGAGGGCTTTTCGCAAAGGACGATCGCCTGTAAATGTCGATCGAGAAATGTTCAACCTCAAAGTCGTGACATTCGATGCAGACACAGCGGCTGTGACGCTGGAATTTCGCCGTGTAATGGATGGAGTGGTGCGTCTGGGGCGGCAGAGTCAGATGTGGCGGAAGTTTCCTGAAGGGTGGAAGATTGTTTCCGCTCACGTTTCTTTGTTGCCGGTGTAGATGTTAAAGATAAGGAAACAATAATTGTCTAAAGCAGGCGGACTTTATGACTGAATCATTCATCCTCTAGAGCAACGTCTAATAATTCACTTTCCCGACTTTCTTCCTGATCTTTATAATTAAATTCTAATCTGCTCTGCTTAATAATCTCGCTCAATATATTGCTTAAGTACCCTTTGGCAACAGCTTGTTCAAATCTTTCTATCAGAAGAGGAACATTGATTATTTCTTCGATACATTCCATGTACTGAGATACTATAGCATTTATTGAATACAGCTTTCGAGCTTGTGCTTCAATCTTTGATTTAATTTCACTATCTGAATCTAAAGATTTAACTACAAATGTTATCGGATACCTTTCAATTTTATCAATGTCTAGGAAATATTTATTTACATCTACAGTTTCAGTCACCTGAAAAAAACGTCCTAGGGGTTTCATTACAAAGTCAATTCCCCCATCATTAGCATTTGTCCTACCTGTTTTAAACAGCTTTAAATTTTCTTGCTGGAGTCTGTCTAGTGCATAACCCCAATAAATAACTCGGTCATTGTAGTAGTATTTTAATATACTGTAGCTGACTATCTCGAAAATTCGAGCATCTACATTTGGCGCTACCATTTGTTTTATAAATTCTCTGACTTCAACCTCTGTCAATCTTTGAGCATCTTTACAAATTTGAATAAACTTTTCAAAGCTATCTCTCTTAGCTTCAACGTAAGCATCAATTATGTGGATTACTGTTTCTGCTATATTGTGTTCATTCTCATTAATTTGGACTTTTAATAAATTTTCGTTAAACCAATACCTGTTATTTTTCTGATTTCTCAAAATTGGGATAAACTCACAAGTGGGAAAATATCTTTTAAATTCTTCATTCATCCTATGATTCAAGCCATGATTTTGAAGCTTTTGCCCGAATGGTAATTCACGCTGTCTCTTCAAAAGATTCGTATAAACTGCACCTTCATAATCTGAATACCTTCCTGTCAGATGAAATTTTTTCACCAAATAATCTTCAACTAAAACATAGATTGCGTATAAGTTGGCAAAACTTCCTCTTGATTTGGAGCCTTTATTTGAAGATTTAGTCTTGATATTCAAATATAAAATTAGCTGGCTTTCACGCAAGATTTGATACCCCACCTCGCCAAAATTATCCTCTAAAATGGTCTTAATTATTTTTGTAAATTCATGTTCCATTTTTATTAGAGTTGTAAGTTTAGTGTTAGCTGCTGTGGCGAAAGTTCACCGGAGTTGACTTCAGACATGGGAGCCTCTTCACTCTCATCCGGGGTAATTTGCAACCTCCGCAATCCTATTTGTAGATACTTTTCTTGTAATTCTATGCCGAGTGACTTTCTGTTAAGCTGCTTGGCAACAAATGATGTTGTAAAAGTTCCCGAAAATATATCTAGTACAACGTCGCCCTCATTACTACTGGCTTTGATAATTCTTTCTAACAACGATGTTGGTTTCTGGGTAGGATGATCCTCATACTCAGGCATACGATATCTCACTCTCGGAAACTCCCAGACATTACCGGGAACTTTTTCAGAATTATATACTGATGGTGTAGCCTTGCGGTAGTCAATTAGTTTTCTAACAGCTCCGGTTTTCGCCTCTACCAGAATATCTGAGGAATTAAATGTATAATTTCGTTTGTCCTTGACGCAATATAAAATTGGTTCGTACAGAGAACCGTAAAAATTTTTTGCTTGTACGCCTGAACTGTCATAATACCACACTATTCGAGAAAGGATTGTTAAACGATCGCGCAAATATAGATCAAAGTAGGGCATACTTTGAGTTGACGCCATTAGATACAAACTGCCGTTCTGCTTGAGCTTCTTAACACATAAGTTCAACCAACTATAACTCCATTCTAAATAATCGCTTTCAAATTCCCACTTGTCTTTAAAACCATTGAAATTTTTGCCAATATTATAGGGAGGATCGGCAAAAATTAAATCTATTGAGTTGTCTTCGATTTCACTTCCAAGCACTTCTAACACATCTCCTAAGATGAGTTTGTGCTCGTCAATTTTAAAGATTTTCATTTAGCCTAGCCTCTTCCCATTAATATTGGTTCTTGTCAAGTGTAGTGAGATATGTTCTATAAATATTTAATACAGTTCATATTTGAGCAAAGTACACGGAATCGACCCATTGAAAACCGGAATTCGCCGCGATGTCCTGAGTCCCACCTTTTTACCCAACTCCTTATTTCCAGTCAAAATAAACGCATTCCAACCTTTAAAACGATTCTTGAAAATATCCCCCAACATCTTGTACAAATCTCCCAATTCGCTAGCATCTCCCAGGCGCTCTCCGTAGGGAGGATTGCAAATCAACACGCCTCTGTCTGCCGGTGCTTCCAACTGAGATAACTCGGTTTGAGCAAACTGAATCTTACCGGAAATACCAGCTTGCTGCGCGTTCGTGCGAGCTTGAGTTAACATATCAGAATCGCGATCGCACCCAGCAACCACCTCTTTAAGTTCCGGTAACTCACTATTTTCCGCTTCCGCCCACAATTCATCCCACAAAGGTTCGTCAAAATCCCGCCAAGTCATAAATCCAAACTTTTCTCGAAACAATCCCGGTGCAATATTCAATCCCTTTAAAGTCGCTTCCAAAGGCAAAGTTCCAGAACCGCACATCGGGTCTAAAAACGGCAAATTTGGAGTCCATTCTGCCATCTCCAACAAAGCCGCAGCTAGGGTTTCTTTGAGTGGAGCAAGCCCCATTGCCGGTCGATATCCCCGGCGGTGCAAACTGCCGCCAGAACTGTCTAAACTTAAAATAGCTCTATCTTGATGAATGTGAATGTTAATTAGCAAATCGGGATGCTCTACATCGACATTAGAACGCTTGTTAAATTGAAGGCGCTGTTGGTCGGCGATCGCATTTTTGACCTGCAAAGCTGTAAAGTGAGTGTGGTTCAACTTTTCGTTGCCGCCGGTACAGTTTACTGCTAAAGTATTTTCGGGATATAAGTATTCGTCCCAAGGGATTTTCTGCACTTCGCGGTAGAGCATATCCGAGTTGTAACACCGGAATTCGGCGATCGGCATTAGCACTCTAAAAATTGTTCTCGACCACAGATTGACGCGGTACAATAAAGCGCGATCGCCCGCAAAGTAAACCCCAGTAAAATCTGGCTTGACATCCTGCGCCCCCAAACGTTCTAATTCTTGGGCGGCAATAGTTTCTAAACCGCGCGCAACTGTAGCAAAATATTGATTCATTGAGAATTGGTAATTGGGAATTGGGAATTGGGAATTGTTACTAACAACAGACACCAGACTGATGACTATAATAGCTGGTTTTAATCCTAACTATCAAAATAAATACTCTACCTTCACGATAAATCACTCGCATTAATCTGGGTGGGGGCGGGTTTGAGAGATTGTTCTTTGTTGGCTGTAATTGTTTGTGAAACCCGCCCCTTGTATCTTAAAAGAGTGAGCTAGCCGATCGCCACGTCATTGATTCGATCATACCGACAATCAGGC
>NZ_JAUBQM010000167.1:0-3936 GCF_036701245.1 Microcoleus sp. Pol14D4 | reverse complement strand
GCCGCTTTTATCAACAAGGTATGCGGGCTGCAACTCTTATACAGTCTATCTCGTAGACCTCTTTGTCACCCCCCCAGCTCAAAATTACAAATACACTGACTCATAAATAAACAAGATTCCTGATTTTACACCATGTTTGACTACTTTTATTTTAGTGTGGCTTATAACCCGCCTAAATCTTCTTCAGAAAAATATTTTTTAAAGTGGTGAATCGGAATTTCGATGGCTAATGTCGCCCCTTGAGCAGGTCTCGAAACACAACGAAGTTGCCCGCCGTGCTCGTCCACTACAATAGCATAGCTGATCGATAATCCCAAACCCTTTCCTTGGCCCACTTGCTTCGTTGTAAAAAAGGGTTCAAAAATGCGTTGTTGAATCTCTTCTTTTATGCCCGGCCCATTATCAGTAATATAAATACCCACTTGAAAATCGGAGAGTAACTTCGTGCAAATAGTAATAGTAGGGATGTGGCTGTTATTATCGACCTCTTTTTCCCAACTTTTTTGTGACTGCAACGCCTCAATCGCATTAGTCAGGATGTTCATAAAAACCTGATTTATTTGCCCCGCATAACATTCTATTTTTGGCAGCTCCTCATACTCTTTTACAACTTTAATTATCGTTTGGTCTGCTTCATCTTTCAGCCGATGCTGCAAAATCATCAGCGTACTTTCAATTCCTTCATGAATATCCACCGCTTTTAACTCAGCTTCATCGAGTCGGGAAAAATTCCGTAGCGAGTGCACGATTTCTCCGATTCGGTCAGCTCCTATTCTCATAGAAGCAATTAGCTTCGGCAAGTCATTCCTGAGAAAAGTGAAATCGATTGCCTCCAGTTGTTCCTGGATAGCGGCTGTGGGATTAGGAAAATCTTGTTCGTAGAGTTGCACCAGCCTCAGCAAATCTTCAGTGTACTCGGTTATGGGGCAGAGGTTCCCTTTAATGAAGCTAATCGGATTGTTAATTTCGTGAGCTACCCCTGCTACGACATTCCCTAAACTTGACATTTTCTCGCTTTGGATGAGTTGAGCTTGTGCCTTTTGTAACTGTTGTAGAGCCAGCTCTAGTTGTTGGGATTTCTTCCGCTCTTTAGCCTCGGACTCCTGCAATCTTGCATTTTGATCGTGCAATTTTTTTTGCAAACGCTGAATAGTTAGTTGATTTTCAACACGAGCTAAAACTTCTTCTAAATGAAATGGCTTGGTGATGTAGTCTACTCCTCCCACAGCAAATGCTTTGACTTTATCTAATACTTGATCTAGGGCGCTCAAAAAAATAACTGGGATACCCGAAGTTCTGCTATCCGCTTTTAGGTGTTGGCAAACTTCATACCCATTCATCTGGGGCATCGTGATGTCCAGCAAAATCAAATCTGGCGGGGTTGAACGCGCTGCTTTTAATGCCATTATCCCATTTATTACGCCCCGAACTTTATATCCTTTGTCGCTCAACATAATGGATAAAAGACGCAGGTTGTCGGGGGTATCATCAACTACTAAAAGATTGGCAACATGAGATTCTAATTGCTGGCTGTTCATGGAAGAATTTTTTCTGTTAAGGCAGTAATTTTATCAAATCGAAAATCATGAATCCAATCGGTGAGAAGCTCCGCAGCAGAAGTATCGGATTCAGGGATTGTGGCGACTAAACTTAAAATCAGGTGGGCATCAGCATCGATAGATCCTCGATCTAACTTTCTCAACCACTCCGCAGGCATTTTTGCCAAAGTTGCCTTTAAATTTTCTGTTTTTTCTTCTTCTTTTATACTCAAGTCTTGACCCCCAAGCTGAGATAATGTAACGTTCGGTAAATCTTCATAGATATACTGTACCCCTAAATGTTCAGCCATTTTGGCAAAAATAACTTCTTCTTGGAAAGGCTTGCTTACAAAATCGTCACAGCCTGATGATAAAACAACGGCTCGCTCTTCCTCAAAAGCGCTAGCGGTCAACGCAACAATCGGGGTAGCCTCATCTTTAATCTTGGCTTTAATTTGTCTGGTAGCCTCATACCCGTCTATCACAGGCATTTGCATATCCATCCAAATTAGGTGAGGTTTCCAAGTTTCCCAGATTCTAATAGCTTCTTGACCATTTACTGCTTCGCGCACCTCCAAGCCAAGCGGTTGGAGAAGATGAACCAATAGCAAACGGCTCTCCCATTTATCATCAACCACCAAGATGCGATATGAGGGTTGGTTGGGTTCTAAACCAATTACCCGCTTTCTTGATTGTCGAGGTTGAACTTTAGCCATCTCAGGGGAGCTAATTTGGATATCAAAACTAAAAATTGTTCCTCGATTCAAGGTACTGCTGACGGTAATGTCTCCTCCCATCAGTTGTACGAATTGTCGGCTGATGGGTAAACCCAACCCAGTTCCTTCTTGAGATTTCCGACCCGCGTCCGTTTGTACAAAAGGCTCAAATAAAGAATCTACATCAGTAGGAGCAATACCGTGACCCGTGTCTTCCACTTCAAACGTAATAATCCGTGGTTCGTTGTCTTTTGGGGACTTTTGTTTCTCACTAATTGCTGCAACTCGAAGTGTGACACTTCCCTTCGTAGTAAACTTGATCGCATTTCCTAGCAGATTAATTAAGACTTGACGCAATTTGCTTTCGTCAGTTTTTACATACTGAGGAATATTAGAATTGATGTGCCAACTGAGCTGTAAATCTTTAGAATCAGCTTTGAGTTTTAGCATTTCTTCTAGAGAATGGAGCAAGTGATACAGGTCAAAGCTAGTAGGATTTAATGTAATCCGACCTGCCTCGATTTTAGACATTTCCAGAACGTCATTAATCAGCGTCAGCAAATGCTCGCCAGAACGACTAATGATGGCGATCTGTTCCTGCTGTATGTGAGAAAGGGATGGGTCGCGTCCCAGCACTTGGGTAAAGCCGAGAATTGCATTGAGGGGAGTTCGCAATTCGTGACTCATTTTTGATAAAAATTCGCTTTTAGCCTTGTTAGCCGCATCTGCAACTTCTTTGGCTTGTTGTAAGGCTGCCTCTGCTTTTTTGTCCTCCGTAATATCGCTGGCTGTACCAGTTATTCCTAGAATATTTCCCTCGGAATCCCGCACTACAAGTGAATTAAACCGGAGATTGATAGGTCTGCTGTCTTTAGCTAATTGTATGGTTTCATACTGAAATACGGACTCTCCATTCAACATACGTTGGAATATCTCGTTATCTTTGGGAAGTTGTTCAGGCATCTGAAACTCACTGAATTTTCGCCCTATCATTTCTTCAGGGCTGTAGCCAAAAATCTGTTGGACGGCAGCGTTGACGAAGGTATAACGCCCTTCAACATCAACTGACCAAATCATATCCTGCGATGTTTCAACTAAGTCACGGTATTTAGCCTCGCTTTCTTTTAGCGCTTCTTCTACCCTTTGACGATCGGTAATGTCGTTAGTGACTAAGAGAATACACGCTTCTCCACCCAGCTCAATAATATCTGCTGATACCAGCATCTTCCTCACCTCGCCTGAAGAAGTACGACAATCAAATTCCTGATTGCGAACCACTCCTGATTCTTGCAATAGCTGTTTGTATCTGTCACTTTCTTCTAAATTAAGCCAAAGATTCAACTCAATTGCTGTAAAACCAATTACCTGTTCGCGAGAGTAATTAAAAGTGCTGAGGAAACTGTCGTTCACTTCAATGTAGCGTCCATCTGCAAACCGGGCGATCGCGATCGGGTTCGGACTAGAACGAAAGGCTTTAGAAAATTTTTCCTCCGACTTGCCCAAGGCTATTTCTGTCTGCATTCTGACAGCCATTTCCTGTTCCAATTCTTGCGTTCTTTCTATAACCTTACGTTCCAGCGTTCGCGAGTATTCCCCTAATTGATCGTAAAGTTGAGCATTCTCAATAGAAATAGCAATTTGGGCAGATAACAGTTTTAACAATTCTAGGCGATCGGTAGTAA
>NZ_JAUBQM010000003.1:21158-199688 GCF_036701245.1 Microcoleus sp. Pol14D4 | reverse complement strand
AGAGAAATAAGTTTATTGGCTCGCGTTCTGGGACTACTTAGCTCAGATACTCCAACCAGCGGTTATTGAGCAGTTACTTGACTTTTAATAATTGGTATAAGATTTAGGATGGTAGCAAGACTTTTTTAAATTTGTATTATGTTGTTGACAGGGAATCTGGGAACCTGTATCAGAGATTTACAGTCTTGGACAGATTCAGGTCTTGTTAAACCCGGTCTCTACTATAAATCGTAGGTTGAGCTGCGAGGCATCCGCCCAGAAACCGGGTTTCTAGATACTGATGGCGATCGCCCTAATTTAGTACAATACAATCAGGACGGGGTTCTGCTCCTACCGTCTGCAATCTGTGGATTTTCGGCGATAGCTGACGCCAGATTAATCTAAAACCAGACATGAGTGCGATCGCACTTTTCTCCGACCTGTTTTTTCGGAAAAGTCAACAAATGTGATAGGCTCCAGATAAACTAATAGACTGCTGACAAAAGCGGTCTATTGCAATCACCCAAAATTAACTTTAAGGGACATCAATGAATTTCAAACATCTGGTTATTTCCGGCCTTGCGCTGATCCTCGGTACTGCAATTGTAGGAAATGCGATTGCTCAAGAACTGACGGAAAACCAAAAAACGGTTATTTGTCGCTTGAAAACAGAAGTTGACCAGCGGAAAGGTAACGGTCAAAAATTAGTATTTGTGCCGTTGCTGGGCCAAGTTCGCAAGCAAGTTTCATCTCCTTTTAGAGCGACGTTGCATCCTAATGTGGAGTATGTTTTTGTTGCCACTTGCGACGGAAATTGTCAGGATTTAAACTTATCTCTCAAGGATGCAAGCGGTCAGGAAATCGCTGTGAGTCAAAAAACAGGCGAACTGGCGTCAATCTCTTTTACTCCCCCATCCCAAGGCGAATATCAAATCACTGCTAAGCCTGGGGAATGCACGACGGCAGAGGGTTGCAGTTATGGCCTGGGAATCTTCGTTCCAGCAAGTGCAAACGTACCTAATGCTTCCAAAATTCCTGCTGAGATAGCACAATTTCGACTTTGCCAGTAGGAGAACAGCGATAGAGTTGTGGGTTGCGAGTAGAGTAGAGTTTTCAATCAGAAATCTAACTCATAACTTGCAACTTATAACTCGCGACTTATATCGCAACCATCAAAACGGTGAGGACGTTCTTAATTACTGAAACCATGCCTTTGACTGATTCTTCCTTCTTGCTTTTTTTTACTCTGAGCGACTTGCACTACCCTTTGACTTCGCTCAGGAACCGCGACTTGCCTGCTCGCATCGCTGAAGGGAAGAAAGCTGAATGCAGCCTAAGATCCTTCTTCCTTCTGCTATAATTTTTTACGCATAACTGCTGCAAACTGTCAAGCCGATCGAGCTGTGGAACCCTGCAAAGACCCTAGAACTACCGAAACCTAGTCCGAAGCCAGAACTTTATTTACCCTCCGGCAGGCATCAATTAGAATATAGATGGTGCCTCTCAAAGGTGACGAGTACATTGCCCATGTCTTTAACCTTAGCTTTGAAAAATCAACTGCATAACCGTCCTCAAATAGGGTTGAAAAGTCTGTTGGGCCGCTTGGGCATCAGGCAGAAAATCGGCTGCGGATACGCCTTGGTCATTGGTATTGCCGTTTTGGGTGCTGTGGCGGGACGGGGAGTAGAATCCTATCACAAACAGCAAGTTAGAGAAAAACTAGCGATCGACCGAGATAAAGCGGAAATCCTGACAAACCTCAATAACACGGTGCAGGAAGTCAGAATTCACCAGCAAGAGCTCGCGAGTCTGACGGCAAAACCGCAAATTTTCGATCGCGAACGCTCGGAATTCCTGACCCGCGTCGCCCAGATGAGCGGACAGCTCGAACAACTTCAAACCCAGTCGCCGACTTCAAATTCCGCAGTTGCCCAAGATTACCAACTGCTTCAAGAATTCAGTCAAGTCAACGGCAAAACAGTAGAAGCTTACTTCCAACAAGTACAGAATCTGTTGGGGAGTACAAAATTATCTGGTTTGAACCCGAAACAGCGACTAGGTTTTCAGCGGAACTTAAACAATTTTGTCACTAGCGAAACCGCTTTGAAACTCGAGCAGTTTTCCCTGGATTCAGCCCTACTGACCACCAACTTTCGCGATAAAGCAGATGAGGCATTTAGAACCTACGAGGAAGCAGAAAAACTTGGAACTCTGATTCTGGTTTGCTCTCTAGCAGTATCCGCCGGTATCGCAGCCCTACTTGCAGCATACACCAGCCGGGCGATCGCCCGCCCCTTAGAAGCCACCACCCTCATCGCCCAGCGAGTTACCGAAGAATCAAACTTTGATTTGCAAGTACCCGTCACTACTTCCGACGAAGTGGGAATGCTGGCAGTTTCGCTCAACGAACTCATTCAGCGCGTAGCAGAATATACAGAAGACTTGCACGAAGCAAAAGTAGCAGCCGAAGCTGCCAACCGCTCGAAAAGTGCATTTCTCGCCAACATGAGCCACGAACTCCGCACCCCCCTCAATGCCATCATCAACTACAGCGAAATGCTGCAAGAAGATGCTCAAGATTCCGGTTCCGAAGATTTTCTCCCCGACTTAGAAAAAATTCAAACCGCAGGCAAACACCTGCTGGATATGATTAGCGACATCCTCGATATTTCCAAAATAGAAGCCGGTCACGTCACCCTTTATTTGGAAAACTTCGACGTAGCAACGATGATTGAAGAAGTGATGACTACTGCTCAACCGCTAGTAGAAAAAAAAGGTAATGCTTTAGCACTGAAAACAAAAGGCGAACTCGGCACAATGTACGCCGACCAACCGAAAGTACGGCAAATTCTCCTCAATTTGCTCAGCAATGCTGCCAAATTTACCGAAAAAGGCGTCATTACTATCGGCGTCGAAAGAATGAAAATTGAAAAATCACGACCGACGAAACCAAATAAAAATAATGATTTTCAATCGGGTTCAAACTATACTTCTCAAGTTTTAATGTTTCGAGTCAGCGACACCGGCATCGGCATGACGGACGAGCAATTAGAGCAGATATTTAAACCTTTTACCCAAGCTGATGCCTCGACTACCCGCAAGTATGGAGGTACGGGTTTGGGATTGACAATTAGCCAGCGTTTGTGTCAAATTCTCGGCGGCGAAATTAGCGTCGAAAGCGAAGACGGTAAAGGTTCAACTTTTATTGTCAGTCTCCCGGAACGGGTGGTAATGCAGGCATGAAGTCAGGCAAGATATGGATTTTGACAGGGATACACGGATTAATGATTGAGCATTCGTCAATAGTCAGGAGGCAGATGTTCAAGGAAAAAGAAACAGGGAAGAAGGAAGAGGGAAATTTTAAAATGTATTGATACAGCAATTATCAAAATAAAGAATAATTAACAACCCGATCGGGACTAACGCATAGACTCTATCTGTAGGTGCACCGTGTGCACCTTACATATAGGGGTTCTGCGTTAGTTTTGATAATTCCCAGGTCAAAACCTGGGAATATAGCAATCTTAAAGAACAAAGCCTTGTACAAAAGTAGTTTTCAAGACTCCTTCAAAAGTGCGTTCTGTCTTGTCCACCAGCACAACTACATTGCGCCCGTTTGGAGACAAACGAACTTCTCGGATTGAATAAGAGAACACCCAATCTTGAAAATTGTTCAGCGTTCCGAGGACACGCTGCCGACCGTTATGATTAATTACAAGACGCATGGCCGCGCTTTCTCTGCCAGCCAAAGCATTTTTTTGCCGCTGTTCCAGGCGAATTTGTAAAGGCTTTGCTGTATTGACTTTGACGGCGACTGTCTCGCTTCCATTGGCTCCGGGAGTACGAGAAATAATGTTGAGTTTAGTTCCAGCTTGAGGAGGAGTTAACTTCAAAGTTTGCCTGTTATTCCAACTTTTTTGAAGCAAGTCATCTTCTGCCATTTTAGTGCTTTTATTCGAGTCTGGCTCGCCATATTTAGTTTGGATACACCCATTTTTGATGCAGGAATTTGCAGCAACTTGGACAATTTGCAATTTTGCTTTGGGAATTCCCGCTCCTGTATCTCTGGAACTTTCTAGATACAAGTAGTAATTGCTGTCGGCGGAAAAACCCGACATCCGGTGTGCGGCACGCCAGGTATTTGCCAAAGCTTCAGGGGCTACTGCGATCGCGGCACTTGCTATAATACCTAACGAAATTAAAGGTAAAATTTTCATAGCTATATTTTCCAGGTGTGAGAGTTATAGCGGCTGTTATTGATGAGTAAAACAATAACGCTTTGAGTTTAGCTATAGGACTGTGACGCTTCTCAAGTCCTCTCTCCTATTTACATGAGTGTTTCTCCATTTTCCGCAGCAGGAGACTGTTTAAGAATATGCCGTTTTTTCAAGTGGCACTAGAAAGCATTTTTAAGGTGAGAGTTGCTTTTATCGAAGAGTGCAACTTTTAGGGGCGACAGTTTGCTTTTGGCTGCCAGAAACTGCGACAAAGGACGGAAATACCTATCTACAGATAGGGGAACACCGATCCGATCGCCCTCCGTAACTCCCTACAATGACAATTGTACGGGCGATCGAGCAATTGCCTCTACAGCAGCCATCATTTTTAATGCAGGGAATTAAAATTTATGCAACCGAATAATCCAAACCAATTTACCGAAAAAGCCTGGGAAGCCCTCGCCCGCACCCCCGAAATCGTCAAAGCAGGTCAGCAGCAGCAGCTAGAAAGCGAACACTTGATGAAAGCTTTGCTGGAACAAGAATCAGGGCTTGCTAGCAGCTTATTTAACAAAGCTGGAGTTTCTGTAGCAAAATTGCGCGATCGCACTGATGAGTTTATCAGCCGCCAGCCCAAAATCACTGGAAGCGGCGGCAACGTTTATCTAGGTCGTTCTCTCGACACTTTGCTCGATCGCGCCGATACTTACCGAAAAGAGTACGGCGATGAATTTATTTCGATCGAGCATTTGATACTAGGTTACGTTAAGGACGATCGTTTCGGCAAAAATCTGCTGCAAGAATTTAAACTAGATGAAGCCAAGCTCAAAGATATCATTACCCAAGTTCGGGGGAAGAACAAAGTGACCGATCAAAATCCAGAAGGCAAATACGAAGCGCTGGAAAAATACGGCCGAGATTTGACAGAAGCCGCGCGTCAAGGCAAACTCGATCCGGTAATCGGACGGGATGACGAAATCCGCCGCACGATTCAAATTTTGAGCCGTCGCACCAAAAATAATCCGGTATTGATTGGGGAACCGGGAGTCGGCAAAACTGCGATCGCCGAAGGACTCGCCCAGCGAATTATCACCGGAGATGTGCCGCAATCTCTCAAAGACAGACAATTAATTAGCCTAGATATGGGCGCTTTAATTGCCGGGGCAAAATTCCGGGGAGAATTTGAAGAACGCTTGAAAGCGGTGCTCAAAGAAGTTACCGACAGCAACGGCAAAGTCATCTTATTTATCGATGAAATTCACACCGTTGTCGGTGCGGGTGCAACTCAAGGCTCGATGGATGCCGGCAACTTACTTAAACCCATGTTAGCTAGGGGAGAATTGCGCTGTATCGGCGCTACAACTCTCGACGAATACCGCAAGTATCTCGAAAAAGATGCGGCCCTAGAACGCCGTTTTCAACAAGTTTATGTTGACCAACCGACAGTTGAAGATACTGTCTCGATTTTGCGGGGCTTGAAAGAACGGTACGAAGTTCACCACGGTGTGAAAATTTCTGACAGCGCCCTAGTGGCGGCGGCTACTTTGTCTACTCGATATATTAGCGATCGCTTCCTTCCAGACAAAGCCATTGACTTAGTGGACGAAGCAGCGGCTAAACTCAAAATGGAGATTACCTCCAAGCCGGAAGAACTAGACGAAATTGACCGCAGGATTTTGCAGCTAGAAATGGAAAGACTGTCGCTGCAAAAAGAAAGTAACGCTGCTTCGATCGAACGCTTGGAAAGACTGGAAAAAGATTTAGCAAACCTCAAGGAACAGCAAAGCGCTTTGAATGCCCAGTGGCAATCGGAAAAAGGTGTCATCGGCAGCATTCAAAAGATTAAAGAACAGATTGATAAGGTGAATATTGAAATTCAGCAAGCTGAATTAAAATATGACCTGAACCGTGCTGCTGAGTTGAAATATAGCAAGTTAACCGAATTGCAAAAACAACTGCAAGAAGCTGAATCTCAACTGTCAGCAACTCAAACCACAGGTAAAACTTTGCTGCGGGAAGAAGTCACAGAAGGTGACATTGCCGAGATTATTTCCAAGTGGACGGGAATTCCGATCAGCAAGTTGGTTGAATCGGAAATGCAAAAACTTCTGCACTTGGAAGATGAACTGCACAAGCGGGTAATCGGACAGGATGAAGCGGTGACGGCGGTTGCAGATGCAATTCAGCGATCGCGCGCAGGTTTAGCCGACCCCAATCGTCCGGTTGCGAGTTTTATTTTCCTCGGCCCCACGGGTGTTGGTAAAACTGAGTTGGCGAAAGCATTAGCGGCTTATCTGTTCGACACGGAAGAAGCGATCGTGCGAATTGATATGTCGGAATACATGGAAAAACACGCGGTTTCGCGGTTAATTGGTGCGCCTCCGGGATACGTTGGCTACGATGAAGGCGGACAATTAACTGAGGCTGTGCGCCGCCGTCCTTACTCCGTGATTCTATTCGATGAAATCGAGAAAGCGCACCCGGATGTATTCAACATCATGCTGCAAATTCTGGATGACGGCCGCGTTACTGATGCTCAAGGTCACACGGTAGACTTTAAGAATTCTGTGATTATTATGACATCGAATGTCGGCTCTCAATACATCTTAGATGTGGCCGGAGATAACGAACAAATGCGGAGTCGGGTGATGGAAGCGATGCGGGGAACTTTCCGCCCGGAATTTTTGAACCGGATTGATGAGATGATTATCTTCCACGGTTTGAGTAAGACGGAACTGCGACAGATTGTGCTGTTGCAAGTGAAGCGGTTGGAAAAACGGTTAGCAGATCGCAAAATGTCTCTGAAATTGTCAGAATCTGCGATCGACTTCTTAGCAGAAATTGGTTACGATCCGGTTTACGGTGCGCGGCCATTGAAGCGGGGAATTCAACGCGAGTTGGAAACGCAAATGGCTAAGGGTATTTTGCGGGGAGATTTTGCTGACGGCGATACCATTTTTGTGGATATCGAGAATGAAAGGTTGGCGTTTAAGCGGCTGCCGGCACAGTTGGTGACTGCTAAATAATCTTAGTAGGGTGGGCTGCGGCCCACCTTATTTTTTTGAGGCGGTGGTTCTTTTTTTGACCGCAGATATAGGCGGATGGACGCGGATGGACGCGGATGGGATTGTGGGCGATCGTTCTTAAGGGCGATCGCTTTCTGATTTATCTTTTTTCTGTTGTTGGCGTTCTCGAACAGATTTCGTCAGCAGGTACGTTGCCAAACTGCTAACGGATCTGCTGTCGTCTTCTGCCCATTCTTCGAGAGCTTTTTGAATCTCTTCTGGCAAATATGCGGTAACTCGTCCCCGTGAAGCCATTCGTTGTACTGCAAAACATTTCAACACAGTCCATCTTACGCCGTGGCCATCGCTTAAGGGCGATCGCTTTCTGATTCTTCCTTTTTCTGCTCTTGGCGCTCTCTGACTGCTTTAGCTGCCACATGGGATAGCAGGTTTGCAAGGGTTCTATCTTCTTCTTCAGCCCATTCGGACAAGGCTTGATGAACGTCTTCTGGCAGGGTAACTGTGACTCGCATTCGTGAAGGCATGGGCTGGCATGGTTTTACTTCAATTGTCTTCAATTTTACACTCCAACACCATTTGATATATTTTTGTGTCATTTGATGTCAATAGCATCAAATTATGCTATTAGTGTATATAAGGCTCAGGCCTTAAAACGTCAGAAGCCAGCCCCTCACTGTCCAAGGTTCCGGGCTGGCTCTGGCTCCAAAAATATCAATGGAGACGAGTTCTATGTTGACATACAAAGACCGCTTGTGTTGTTGGGCGATCGCCCGTTTGTTACCTTCTCATCAATGGATGATTGTCGCCCGCTTCCGCAGTCGTTCAGATGCAGACGGGCATTTTCAGTTTCTGCGACAAACTATACCTCACGTTAAGTTTGAGGTTGTGTTCGATTTAAGCGGGGACAGCAACCGTTTATCGGCGTTGGGCCGCTGTGCCAATTCCCTCGCCAGCCGGTTATAAATTGTAATTTTCCGGCTGTTTTGAGTTGATTTAATTTGGGGGATCGCACTTTTTTTGATAAGTGCGATCGCTTTTACGAAGTAAGTCCCAAATTTTTATGGTAAAATCATAGTACCGATAAGTCTATTCACTCCGCAATTTCCGATTATTATTTAAGAATATGCGATCGAAACTAGAAACTACCGAGCAACACAAAAAGGTTGATGCTGCTGAAGCCGAAATCCGCGACAAGCAGCAGCTAGTTAATTACGATACCAAAGAGTATCCAGTCGAAATACTCGTTCAAAAATATATGGAAGGAAAGGATGAGGATACCAATGAGTTGTTCATCCCCGACTACCAACGTGAAATGGCTTGGGATGACGCAAGGCAGTCAAAGTTTATTGAGTCTATAATTTTGGGTCTGCCAATACCTTATATTTTTGTTGCTGACATCCATGAGGACGAAAACGATGAAGCCCGTTTAGAAATAATAGATGGTACACAACGCATTCGGACTCTAACTAGATTTATAAATAACGAATTAACCTTGACAGATTTAAAGAAAATACAGAGTTTAAATGGATTTAAGTTTGCTGATTTGCCCCTAGCCCGTCAGAGGCGCTTCAACCGCACTACACTTCGGATGATTCAACTAACTGAAAGTGCAAATGAGGAAGTGCGAAGAGATTTATTTGAACGCATTAATACAGGTAGCGTCGATCTAAACGAGATGGAAAAGCGCAGAGGTATACTGCCCGGCCAGTTTCTCGAACTGATTGAAGAACTATCGAAACATGACAAGTTCCGCAAATTATGCGCTTTTTCTGAGTCTGCTATTCGCAGCCGCGAACCGCAAGAATTTGTGTTGCGTTTTTTTGCATTTTTAAATAACTATGAGAAGTTTAATAGTAAGATAAACATATTCCTTGATGAGTATCTGAAGCAAGTAAATGCAGATCCGAAATTCGATCGCGAAAAAATGCGGGCCGAATTCGAGTCAATGCTAAATTTTGTAGAAAAATATTTTCCTCAAGGATTTCGCCAAGGTAAAAATGGCGCGAGAACAACAACTCGGATTAAATTCGAGTCTCTGGCTGTCGGTGTTGCTCTTGCTTTGAGAAAAAACAGCAATCTTGAGCCAAAGTCAACAGAATTACTCAATTCACAACAATTTAAGGATCTCACAAAATCTGATGCTAGCAGTTCTAAAAATAAAGTAGTTTCACGCATTGAGTATGTCCGCGATCGACTGCTAGGCTAAAGATGAATACTGTACTCTTAGATTTCAATACACGCGCTCAAGAGGTAGATGATTACTTCATCTTTTTACATGGCTTAATCAAACAAACCACTAAGTTAGCTGTCGCCGATAGTGCTGGACAATATCAAATACAAATTCTTAATCCTGAGTTGGCAAAAACTCTTAAAGCCAATGGCTTTTTGTTATTGTATAACTTAGTTGAATCCACTATGCGAAATGCCATTGAAGCCATATTTGATGAGTTTAAAAATCAAGCAATCTCCTTCGATCAACTCAAACCAGAAATCAAAATGATTGTTCTTCAAAATCTTAAAAACCGTTCTCCTAAGAAAATTCATTTACAAATTAACCAAATATCTATAGACATCATCACAGCTACATTTGAACGCGAAGAACTATTTTCCGGGAATGTGGATGCTAGGTTGATTAAAGAAATAGCCGAAAAATATGGCTTTTCATGTAAAACAGAACCTACTAAGACAAAAGACGGGCAAAATCTTTTAGTTATTAAACGCAACAGGAATGACTTAGCGCACGGAGTTAAGTCTTTTGAGGAAGTGGGGCGAGATCAGACTATTGAGGAACTTTTAGAGATTAAGGAGGAAGTCATAGAATACCTACGTCAAATACTGGAGAATATTAAAACTTATCTTGACAATCAAGAGTATTTGGACGTAACTACAGGTAATCCTTAATTTTAGGCTAAGAAACCGGGTTTCTCGGATGATTTAGGTTGGGTGGCGAGATATCTCGGAAGAAACCCGGTTTCTGGGAATTATCTGAAGGCTACTTCCGCACCATAACAGATCGAATCACAGCATTTGGCCGATACTTATTAGTCTGATAAAATCCCCCTTGACCAGCGCCATAAACTCCCGCAAATTGTTTCCCTTCAGCCTTGGGAACAAACATAATGTTTCTAGTAAGTTGCTTGGCAAATACAACCCCTTCTCTCATTTCATTATCTACGTTATAAGATAAAGTCGCCTTGCCGTAAATTGCCTCTGCTTGTTTCAGAGTCATTCCCGGCCCGACGCCCTGAACTGTTTTATAATTAGCATTTTCAGTCATCAAAAGTTCAATGATATCGGTATCTTTTAGCTTTGTACCCGCAGCGTAGATAATCCGATATTGCACTTTTCCCGACTGGCTGACAGCCACAGCATCAAAGTCTACCATAAAAGGAGACTGAACTTTAAACTGCGCTGTGGAACCGAGAGCCTTTTTCAATCCTCCAAAAGTCATCCCCACCTTCGCCGCTCCAATTGTGCGATCGGAAATTGTTAAACTGGCAGAAGGTGTTTTTTGAGCAGCATTTGCCGCTCCTCCCAGCACATTTGTAGCCCTAAGCGCAACAGTGGAACCGGGAGTGGAAATTAAGGTGAGGTAACTGCCGATCGCCAGCAAAGCAGCTATCATTGATCCAGACAAAACTTTAACATTCAACATGACTAATTCTCCTAGATTTCAAATGCGACTATCTACCCGCATCTTTTTGACTATCCTGGGCCTCACCCTCCTAGTTTGGATTCTCAGAGGTGTTGGCCTCTTGACATTTATTCCCGGTGGTGTCATTTGGATACTGATTTTTCTCTCTTTTGTTGCGGGCATCCTCAGCACTGTACTCCGTAGGTAAGCCAGCATCCGGCCAATAACAATTAACTATTCAAAATTAACAAATTATTTGAATTTTGATTGTTTTATAGCCTTTCCCACCGTCACATTCAACTGAGCGCCTATCAGCATTACCAAAGAAGAAATATCCAGCCACAGCAGCAACACAATAAAACTTCCGATTGTGCCGTAAGTCCAAGTGTAATTGCCCAAATGCAAAACATAAAACCGAAATAAAGCTGAAAATAGCGCCCACAAAATAGCAGCAAAAACAGCTCCTGATACAATAGGAATATCGGGTTGACGGCGGCTAGGCCCGTAGCGGTAAATAAATGCAAAAGCCAGCGATACAATTCCCAAAGAAATCGGCCACCTCCACAGCCGCCAAGCACCTAACAGTTGCGACTCTAAAGGGCAATTGCCGGCGAGGAGCAAGCAATTTTGGACATCTTTTAAATCGCAATTGGCGACGGACTCCAGCAGGCAACTCTGGCGGGCAATAGCTTGTACAATTAAGTCGCTGACAAATACTACTCCCGATGCTAGAATTAACAGCACAATTGTACCGATACTGAGCGCCAGAGAAATAAGTTTGGCTTTCCAAAATGGTCTAGTTCGATCGCTGGGGGTTTCATGGATGCGATCTAGTGCAGCCATCGCCGCGCTCATTACTCCAGAAAATGCCCAAATCGCCCCAAGAAAGCTTACCGAAAACAGCCCTTTACTCCGAGTTAACATAATTTCTTTGATTAAGCCACCAATCAAATTCCGCACGTCATCGGGTATAACTTCGCCCAAAAGACGGGCGATTTGATAAAGTGTTGACTGCAAAGGTTCAAATAGAGCGATCGCAGATAAAATAGCCAACAGCCCCGGAAACAGCGCCAGCATAGAATTGTAGGCCATTTCCGCAGACAGCCCCGGCAAGCGCTGTTCTCCCGCCTTCGCCCCGACTTCCTTGAGCGTGCCCCAAGTCAAACACCGACAAAACAGCCAAAAACCCCCAAATTTCCGTTTGAGAGCTCGAAGCAAGCTTAAAAGCGCCTTAAACAAAGCTAAAATCAGGTAGCGCAACCAGTAATAAATGTTCATAGCGCACAGGAGAAGGGGAACTCGAAAATGGAAAATGGATGCAGGACGATCGCGCAACTGGAAATAAGGAGCGTTACTTAATTAAGCCATTGCTAATCTAAAATTTAAAATCTAAAATCTAAAATCTAAAATCAATATGGCTCAGGATGTCAGACAGTGGTTAGATGAAATCAAGCGGCTGCAACAGCAGTTAACAGAAGTTTCGCGCGATCGCGATGAGGCCGGTGAAAGTGCCGCTCAGTGGCGCCAACTCTACAATACCGAAGCCGAGCAGCGGCGGAATGATGCTAAATTAACTCAGCAAATCATCGCTTCTCTGGAAGCACAAATAGAGCAGTTACAAAATTTTTCCCCCCTTGTGCCCGAAGGCGATGATGCTGGAGTTGCTCGCCAGCAGGAAATCGCACAACTGCAAACAGTAGGCGAACTTAAAGCTAAGTTAGCAGAAGTTCTCGAAGAGCGCGATCGGGCGATCGAACAAGTTAAACAACTCACTCAAGCCCTGAAACAAGAAGAAGCCCGTCATGCCGAAACTAGCAAAAATTTAACTAGCGCCCTCGGAGATGCCGTTGACTTGCTCGCGAAAGCCCAAAATCCCGCTCCTGCAAAAACCGAGACAGTATATTCTTTGGAGATAGTACCTACTCGCACTGCAAATCCTGGCGAAACTGCCCTGGAAATCCGCCAAACTTCCGCCCCAGGCAAAAATCCCGCCCAGCTTCCACCTTCTAAAAATCAGTTACTCGACTTACCGCCCTTTGGGAATTAGGAGTTAAAAATTCAGGAATTGTCGGCATGGCGAGTCCCCTTAGCAGGTGGGATTTAGTCAGCGATGCGTTGTTTTTGCTGTTCCTGCTATTAGAGGGCATTAATTCATCCGCTTCTTTATTATTCCCCATCTACAGATGGTTTACTAATCGATGTAACTGTACTATATCCCAACCTATAATCCGCATTCAAAATTTTGAAAACTGCCAAAAAATCTGCCTCGCGTCGTACCAACCTACAGTCTTTAGATAGAACTTAATCGAGCTAAATTTTACTACTATCGACAACGACTGATGCGCGAGGAAACTTCATGAAGGCAGAGATATCCATAGTCTGGAAAAAGATTCAGAGCATGATCGACAGCTTTACGATCATGCTGCCTAATATTGTGCTGGCCTTAATTGTCTTTGCAATTTTTTACTTTGTGGGGAGGCAAATTAAGAGAGTGGTCAGGCGACTTACCCGCCACCACCACCAAGCTCGAAATTTGGGGCTGGTGTTAGGACGGTTAGCCCAGAGTGCGATCGTTCTAGTTGGTCTATTTATTTCTCTTTCGATTGTAATTCCTACATTAAAAGCTGGCGATTTGGTGCAACTGCTGGGAATTAGCGGGGTGGCGATTGGTTTTGCATTTCGCGAGATATTGCAAAACTTCTTAGCCGGTATCCTAATTCTGTTGACGGAACCGTTCCGAATCGATGACCAAATTGTCTTTAAAAACTTTGAGGGCACGGTAGAAAATATTGAGACTCGCGCTACAACAATCCAAACTTATGATGGTCGGCGGATTGTCATTCCAAATGCCGAATTGTTTACGAATTCGGTGACAGTGAATACTGCTTTCGATAAACGCCGCATGGAATACGATATTAGTATTGGTTACGGCGACGATATTGACCACGCCAAGCAGTTAATCATGGAAGCACTGTACAGCCTGAAGGAGGTTTTGAAAGATCCTGCACCCGATGTACTGGCGATGGATCTAGCAGAAAGTACGGTCAATCTCCGCGTTCGGTGGTGGATTGCTCCGCCGCGCCGAATTGACGATCTGCGATCGCGCGACAAGGTAGTTTGTGCTATTAAAAAAAAGCTATATGTGGAAAACGGCCTCGATTTGCCTTATCCAACCCGGAACATCTTGTTGCACGATCAAACCGAAGAAACCGATGGCCATCGCTCCCAGCAGCGTGAAGGATGGCCCGCAGACAAACGTAAAGTTCCGAAACCTCGTCGTATTAGTGGCTCTGTGCGAAAAGTGGGCCAAGGGCGATCGCAACTTGACGACAACGGACAATCTTAACCGCTTCAAAATTCATGCAAAATATCAAGCTGAGCAAACTTTGGGATTCGCTGCACTTGGCTCGTGTAACCGGAATTGATATCACTCGCCGAGCGATCGAAGGAGTAACAAACCCGATGGATATCATGCCTAATTTTCAAGCAAAAACCACAGTCCGATTGCCGTAAACTAAAACACGATTTTGTAAATGATATCGCACCGCCCTTGCTAACACAACTCTTTCTAAATCTTTACCTTTGCGAACCAAATCCGACACCTCATCGCGGTGACTCACGCGCACAACATCTTGTTCAATAATCGGGCCCGCATCTAAATCTGGTGTAACATAGTGGGCTGTTGCACCGATAATTTTAACCCCTCTTTCATAAGCTCTCTCGTAGGGATTTGCACCCACAAACGCGGGCAAAAATGAATGGTGAATATTAATCACATTGGGAAATTTTCTGATAAAGTCTTGACTCAAGATTTGCATATATTTAGCCAAAACTACTAAATCAATATTATATTTTTTAAGAAGTTCTAACTGTTGTGCTTCTTGAATAGCTTTATTGTCCTTAGTAATGGGAATATACTCAAAGTCGATACCGTATTGTGCGGCAATGGGCTTTAAATTTTCATGGTTGCTGATTATCAGGGGAATTTCACCTCTGATTTCTTGAGATTTTTGTCGCCAAATCAAGTCTAATAAACAATGATCTTGACGGCTTACCCAGATTGCGATGCGTCGAATTTTATGCGAGAAATGCAGTTGCCAATTGGCTTGTAAGTCCTTGGCAATTTCACTAAAAGCAGGTGTTATTTGTTCGGTGGTTAAGTCAAAATCATCTAATTGCCATTCTAGCCGGCTCAGAAATAATCCGGCGGTAAAATCTGTATGGTGATCCGCGTGAATAATATTGCCGTTGTGGGAGGCTATAAAATTTGCCAGTAAGGCGACGAGCCCTTTGCGATCGGGACAGGCAATTAACAGGGTTGCAGTAGGGCTAGTCATAATATAATGAAAAAATTGTCTCGCTGAGTCGATCGAGAAAAAAGCGATCTCACAGGGGTTTATTGATACGCTTAGGGGCGGGCAAGATGCCCACCCCACAAGAGATTTTAACTAAGAGTGGAACAGGCGTCTTGCCTGTTTCGATCTTCCTTCTTCCTTCTTCCCTGTTCCCTCTTCCTTCTGCTAAAATCCCATCGCCCCAGCTACTGCATCCAAAGTCGGAGCAATGCCACTTTTAAATTGATTGTTGCTGTGATTAATTGCGGTATCCGGGTCTTTCAAACCGTTACCAGTCAGCACGCAAACCACCGTCGCCCCAGTCGGAACTTGGTCTTTTACCTTCAGCAAGCCGGCCACAGAAGCTGCACTCGCCGGTTCGCAGAAAATTCCTTCCTGTGATGCTAACAAACGGTAAGCGTCGAGAATTTCGGCGTCGGTGACTGCCGCAAAACTGCCGCGGCTGGCTTCGGAAGCTGCGATCGCCTGTTTCCAGCTAGCGGGGTTGCCGATCCGAATCGCCGTCGCCAGGGTTTCTGGGTGCGATACCGGTGAGCCCGTTACCAACGGTGCAGCCCCGGCAGCTTGAAATCCCATCATCTGCGGCAAGCGCGAACATTTTTTGGCTTGGTGGTATTGACAAAAACCCATCCAGTATGCTGTGATGTTTCCCGCATTTCCGACGGGAATGCACAGCCAGTCGGGGGCGTCGCCCAAGGCGTCAACGACTTCAAAAGCTCCGGTTTTCTGACCTTCCAAGCGGTAAGGATTCACCGAATTTACCAAAGTCACGGGGTAGTTAACAGCCATTTCGCGGACAATTTCTAGGGCTCGATCGAAATTTCCCCCAATCGAAATCACTTCCGCACCGTACAGCAAAGCTTGCGCCAGCTTGCCCAAAGCCACGTAACCTTCGGGAATTAACACGAAAGCTCGCATCCCCCCGCGTCGGGCGTAGGCGGCGGCGGCGGCCGAAGTATTGCCGGTACTGGCGCAAATTACTGCCTCCGCACCAGCTTCCTTCGCCTTGGAAATCGCCATTGTCATCCCCCGGTCTTTGAAACTACCAGTGGGGTTGAGGCCGTCGTATTTGACCAGGACGCGCACGTCTCGACCGATGATAGAGGCGATCGCAGGTGCTGGAATCAGGGGAGTATTGCCTTCTTGGAGGGTCACTACCGGCGTGGTTTCCGTCACCGGCAGGTAGGGGCGATAAGCTTCGATCAAGCCGGGCCAGCCGTAGCGTTTCGGCTCGGCGGCGCGGGCAGCAGAGTTAGCAGCAGAGTCAGTAGCAGGTAGAATCAGGGTCACGGTGTCAATGGTTTTAGGCAATGGCCGAAGAATTTACACTAATTTTAGCTCGATCGGTTAATTTGATGTTTAATACGATCGGTTCAGGTTAAAGTAACTTAATGGTGTGAATGTGTAGATATGTCTACCCAATTACTAATGTCAAATAATTCATCGACTCTTTCCCGGCCTCAAGTCACCGCGAGCAATCCCGAAATGGCTAGTTCTTCTACGCTATCGACCAGTTTAGCCCGCAAAGTAAATTCGGTGAAGTGCCCCTACCAAGCCGATCAGCAAGTTAAATTCCTGCACTTGCAAGCGGAAATCGAATCCTTGCTGCTGGAAGTGCAAAGCCTCAAACAGCAACGCTCGATCGCTGGCTTGCCGGCTCTCGACCCCATTTCTGGCAGCAACAGCAATTAGCAGACAACAGTCGCTAATGCTAATTGTCCTGCCCCTGTGTTATAAAAACAAAGGTTTTGCTACCCGCAGTGTTTTTTGCCGAAAGTGCTAGAAATTCCTAACTGCGGATAGCGATCGCTAGCTTTTGCTAAAACGCGCTTGCCTACAGCTCAACTCGTCTGCTGCTTGCTGGCAACGAGCTGACATTTTATGGCGCTTTTTTATTGCGCTAATTTGTTAAGCCATCCTCATGGCATACGGAGAATCGAAATCAGTTTATGACAGCATCGATCGAAAAACCACTAAATTTGACATCCGCAAGTGACACTTCCAACCTGCGCCTCAAAGATATTCTCAAAACCCTGCCGCGGGAAGTATTCGTCAAAAATCCCCGCAAAGCTTGGACAAAAGTAATCGTCAACGTTCTTTTAGTTGCTGTCGGTTACTGGGGCATAGCAGTATCGCCTTGGTTTCTACTACCCCTAATGTGGATTTTCACAGGCACCGGATTAACCGGTTTTTTTGTGATCGGACACGACTGCGGACACCGGTCATTTGCTAACCGCCGCTGGGTAAACGATTTAGTCGGACATCTCGCATTCTTGCCGTTAATTTATCCGTTTCACGCATGGCGGCACGGACACAATTATCACCACAAACACACCAACAAACTTGGTGAGGATAATGCTTGGCACCCGATGACAGCAGCAGACTACGCTGGCGCGCCCAAGGCTTTACAAGTAGCTTATAGTTTAATATTCGGTTGGATGTGGTGGATCGGCTCGATCGCCCACTGGGCAAAAGTACACTTTATGTGGTGGCGGTTCACAGGAAAACAGAAACAAGAACAAGTGCGGTTTTCTGTCTTAGTGGTTTTAATCGGTGCTGCGATCGGATTCCCGATTTTAATTGCAACCACAGGCATTTGGGGATTTGTCAAATTTTGGTTGATGCCCTGGCTGGTTTACCATTTCTGGATGAGCACTTTTACGATCGTCCACCACACAGCACCAGACATTTCATTTAAAGAACCCGAAGAATGGAACGAAGCCCAAGCGCAACTATCGGGAACAGTTCACTGCGATTATCCCCGCTGGGTAGAGTTTCTGTGCCACGACATTAACGTGCACGTTCCCCACCACCTTTCAACTGCTATTCCCTGGTACAATTTGCGCCTCGCCCACAGCAGCTTAAAGGAAAATTGGCAAGATCATCTGTACGAAACAGAATTTTCTTGGTCTTTAATGAAGCGGATTGCCGACAACTGTCACCTATACGATCCGGCTGGCGGCTATCAGACATTGCAGGAATTTAACGCTCAAACAAAGTAGTTTTGAAGCGTGATTAATCCCAAAAAAACCCGGTTTGTCAAACACAACCGGGTTTTTCGATATTACAATCCGTAGCTTTTGTAAGAAGCGGAATGCGCGCCATCCTGTCTATATCACAATCCTTACCATGATTAAATCAGTCATTCCCAATCTAAAATCTAAAATCTAAAATCGAATGACTTTCAATCCCAATAACTGTCGAAACGAAAGCGAAGTAGAAAGCAAACTCATTGTCAGCTATCTGCTACCAAAGTTAGGCTATACCCCCGACACTTGGCACCAAGAAATCGCATTTGGGAATATTCGTCTAGACTTCCTCTCCTTTGCAACCCAAGTTATCCCCATAGTTGTCGATGCAGACTCGCCGATGAGTGTAGTTATGGAGGCTAAACATCCGAAGGAAAATTTAGACCGCCACCTGCGAAAACTCAATCGCTATTTAACAAGTTTGAGCATACGCTACGGCCTCATAACTAACGGTAAAGAAATTAGAATTTATGCAAGAAGCGCCGATAAGGTTGAGCTAGTCTTTAAGTGTGCTGGACAAGACGTGGAAACTAGAATTGAGGAAATTATAGCTTTAATTGGCAGAAATAGTTTAAAACCTATAAAAACTCCCGATAATCTCGAACTGGAAAATAATATAATTAATTTATTTAGTCCTGAGTTAATTAGCGAAGTCCCAGTACAACCAGACAATTGGGCCACCGCAGAACCTGAGCCAAGTCAAATCTCAGAACCGGAACAAATACCTGAAAATAATGTCGTTAATATTCAATCTAAATCACATTTAACCGTTCCCCAAAAAAGGCAAAATACTATGAAAATCATTGCAGTTTACCATAACAAAGGTGGCGTTGGCAAAACTACAACAGTAGTCAATTTAGCCGCCGCGCTGAGCAAGAAAGGTAACAGAGTATTAGTCATCGACTTAGACAGTCAGGCTAATACAACCTTTGCGACTGGTTTAGTAAAATTTGAGGATGAAGAACAAGATGATTTGAAAGATTGCAACATTCTTCACGTTTTGCAGTCAGAAGATGGTTACTCCATAGGCGAAGTAGCACGCAAGTCAAGTTTTTGCCATCCAGAAATTGATGTGGTTCCTTCCCACATCAATTTGATGCACGAAGAAACCGAATTTAATCAACTAGATTACAGCCGAATGATTTTAATTCAAAAACTAGCCGTAGTACAGGATAAATATGATATTGTACTGATCGATACGCCGCCATCTTTGAATTTTTATGCTAGAGTTGCCCTGATTACGGCGGATTATTTAATTATTCCTTCTGATTTAAAACCTTTTGCTAATCAAGGATTGGTTAACGTCAAGGATTTCATCAAAAAAGTTAACGGATTTAGGAAAATAATCGGCAAACAGCCGATCGCAATTTTAGGCGTTCTGCCTTGCAAAATTTCAACTAATACTAAATTTGTACAGTATAGTTTGCCCAAGCGGAGGGAGACAATTCCCAAACGGTACGGCCTTGAAATTATGGACAGCGTAATTTACGAAAGAGATGATTTGGCAAAGTGTGCAGAACAATTTCAAATCGTGGGAAATATGGAAATCGCCGATCCGATTTCAGTGCTGGACTTTAAGCCTGATTCTATCGCATCCCAAGAATTTGAAATGCTAGCAATCGAAGTTTTAGAAAAAATAGGTAAAAACTAATGAAAAAATTATTTCCCTCACTGGTTGCAGTGAAAAGAATTACATCCGCAGTGCCACGTTCCAATTTTGCAGAGCCTGAGTTGGATAAATTAGCTAGACTGATTTTACAGTCAGGAGGATTGATTAATCCGATAATTGTCCGCCGAAACGGTATGGATGCTTACGAAATAGTAGACGGAGACTTTGAATACTATGCGGCGGTGAGAGCAAAGGAAATAGAAAATCTCAAGGGCGAGACAATCGGAGCATTCATCCTGGAAGAAGAAAATGAAGAACTTCTCCTCAAACAACTTGAAATTCTCAGAAAAACCGCAAGCACTGAGAATTTAGTTGAACTCCCAGAAACCGGGTTTTTGTACGAAAATACTTCGTCGCCGCCCGCAGATTCAATAACCAACCCTGTTTCTGTAGTCGAAGTCCCTAATTTAGGTGAAAATGAAACTCCCGAAGATTCATCTAGTTTAGAACAGCGACTAACAAATATTGAAGCTCAGTTTGCAAGTCAAATTAATGAATTAAAAGCCGAGTACGCCCGTGAACAAAAAGTTTTAGCCCAGAGTATACAAGAAGTTGAAAACCGAATCTTACAACAAGTACCTCTGTTAGTTGAAGCTGAGTTAGCAAACAGAATTAATGATTTGAAATCAGAGTCGCCACCCGAAAAACAAGTTGTGGTAGAGAGGATACCAGAAGTTGAAAACGTAGTTTCCGAATCAATGTCGGCGTTGGAAGCACTCAATACCCTAGATGAATTTAAAATGTTGGCGAATTTTCAAGATGCGGGCTTGAAGTCTCCAGTAATCAAAAGAATAATCAAAGAACGAGAGGTGCAGCCGTTTGTGTCATTTACAAGTGCGGTCAAACGTATTGATGGGTTAACCGACAAAACAATGATTAAAATAATTGACAAGTGGCAAAAACACTCATAACTCGCAACTCCTGCCGCAACTCGCAACGCCAGCCCGATCGCCCTGACGCCAAAAAAAGTAAAGATGAGTAAAGCAGTGTATCCTTGGTGTCCCACAGCCAGTTAAACTCATCACAGTCACTTTTTTTAGGAATTGCAGTAACTTTTGCCGTAGCTTGCGGGGCGGGACGCCATCGCCCGGGCTGTCACCGCACAGCCAGCCGCACAGGTACAGCAGCAACGCCATATCTCCCCCAGATAACCGAGTTCGATCGCAGACTTGGAAGACTCAGCCCAAGAAACCCTTTAACTTACCACGGTCTGGGTAAGGTGTTTGTCTCGCACCTTACAATTTGAGTTCTTGGGTTAGTCCTGCATCCCTTAAAACGCCGGCTGTAAAGTGCAAACATACATAAATACCTACACATCAGATTTTCATGACAAAAGGGGACTTGTAACAAGATGGATCGATCGTCCGATCAAAACCAAATAGTTGAATATTTGCGGATTAAGCCAATTAGTCACACTCACATTTACACTTCCCAAATTGCCATACCAGAGCCTCATCGGGGCGAAATTCCTCGCGAACGCCGCGAAGCTCTCAGGAGAAGTCTGATCGAGCAAGGCAGCAACTTAATTCCTTTAATTGTACGTCGCACTGAAGCTTACAGCAACGAAGAAGAATATGAAGTTGTCTGCGGCTCAGATTGGTGTATTGTTGCTAAAGAACTCGGCATCGAGCAAATGTGGGCGTGGGTATTTGAAATGACCGACGATGAGGTAGCTGTTGCTCAAGCAGAAATGGAACATTTAGCTCCGCAACCGACTCATAAAACTGCACAAATTGAGACTCTACTGCAACAATTTGAGCTATCATTTCAAAAAAAGGTAGAGAGTCTAACAAAACAAATAGAACAATCTGTTAAAAAAAATGAAGAGCTACTAAAAAAGCAAGTAAAAGCTCTCACTGAGCAGAACTTTGAGCGTAACCAAATAGAACAGATCAAGAATTTGCTCGAACAAGTTGAAAAAACATTTCATGAAAAGGTAGATAAATTGGCTAAAAAAATTGAACAATCGAGCAGCAAACGTCCGCCGACATCTGCTGTTATTTCTGAGGTAAATCTTGAAGCCGCTTTGAGACAGTTGGATGAACTGGAAAAATTGCTGTCAAGAAAACTAGAACGCACAATCCAAATAATTAATCAGTTTGTTTCCGACGCCATTGAAGACGTAGAAAATGACCTGAAAAATCAAATTGAAACGCTGCGCCGCCAACTCGGAGGCGCAGCGACGCACTCAGAAATACAGCCCGAGGCACAACCTAAAACGCCGTCAAAAACGCAGCCTAAGAAGCAGTCGAAAGCACAGCAAAAACCTCAGTTACCGCAGTTGCAGTTAGAGTTGCCGTTTCCGTCCCCGTCCCCAGAGGAAGACTACGAAAGTCTTTCGCTGAGACGGTTGAAGGCGATCGGCAAAGACCGGAAAGTGCGGGGCTACGCGCGCATGAAACGACCGGAAATTCTGGCGGCTCTCAGGGAAGTTGACGGCCAATAAAGCGGTAATTGCTAATAGTTAAAGACTAATTGTTCGGTGTTCGATCGCGTGTTTCGGCAAAAAGCGCGATCGGGCTTTCAGAATAGTGCTCGGCAGAGATATGAAAAGCTTGCTAAAATAGACACACAACCTCTTACTCCTCACCCAGCAGTCATGTCCGCAACTGCAGAATTAGCTACTACCCAAGAGATACTAGAACAAGAGATACTAGAACAAGAGATACCGGAAAACTTTATATTTCCTCCCGGCGATTTAGATAGTGATGAACATTCCGTAGAAACAGAACTGCACCTGCGACAAATAATCCTACTCCTCCAATGCCTAGAATGGCTGTGGCGAGATAGAAATGATTTCTATGCTGCTGCCAACCTCACCATTTATTACTGTTCCAATCAACTTAAATCGAAGGACTTCCGAGGCTCCGACTTTTTTGTTGTACTCGGAACAGAACGAAAAACTCGGAAAAGCTGGGTAGTTTGGGATGAAGAGGGAAAGTACCCCAATATTATCGTAGAAATCCTGTCTCCCAAAACAGCGGATATAGACAAAAACTTTAAAAAGCAACTCTATCAAGATACTTTTCGCACTCATGATTACTTTTGGTTTGACCCAGAAACTTTAGAATTAGCTGGGTTTCATTTACTTGACGGGGAATATGAAGCAATCGCACCGAACGAATCCGGGCATCTGCGGAGTCAACAGCTCGATTTGTGTTTAGGAATTTGCGAGGGAAAATTGCGTTTGTTTACAGCAGAAGGAGAGCTTGTCCCGACTCCTGAAGAGGTTGCAGAAAGGGAGATTCAACGAGCCGACGAAGAAGCTCAACGAGCCGGACAAGAAGCTCAACGAGCCGATCGCCTGGCCGCGAAACTGCGAGAATTAAATATTGATCCCGATACAATTTAGTCCAGCCCCTACTCACAAAAATACGGTTTACTGCCGCGTGTATCGGTGCTTCACCCCAATCGGAAAATACTCCGCATCGCCCATCGCAGTTAATGTCACCACAGGTAACTGATATTCTGGCGGAACGTAATTAGCAAATTCGCTGTTTAGCCGCCGCAATTGCGTGAGAATTGAAGATGCGATCGCCTGCTGCATCTCCTCATCGCCCTCCACCCCCGCTGCTAATTCCACAACCACCGATAACAACCGATTTTGATCCGCATCTTCCTTGACTTGCAGTACAAATTTTCCCGTCACCCATTCCCGAATGGTGGGAACTTCTAAACCTACGGTGACATTTTCCGGGTAAATGTTGGCACCGAAGTAGGAAACGGTAAAGTGCGATCGCCCGAATACATAGACAAATGGCAAGCAGCGAATTCCTCTGGGGAAATCAGAAACTTTCATACCTGCTGCTTGCTGCAAACGTGCCACAGGGTTAAATCCCCATTCAGCCAAAAAATTGAGCATTGCTTCGTAACAAATTAAACCGCCGTTATCGGAGATGTGATAGCGTATTAGCGGGATGCCGTTGTCGCCCGAAAATAATAGCGTGCCGTCATTATTCACTTCAAAAAAGCGGCTTTTCGGATCGTACTGCACCAGCGTTGGCAACCGCGATTCCCCGAATAAATTGCGTGCTGCTTCGGGATTGTTTGCTAAAAAGCGGCGGATGCAAATACTCAGCGGTGTCTCGTTGCCCAAAACGCCGGCATCCGCAGTACCGTAAAGGCTCGCAGAGTTGTAATATAGATTGTCAGAATTAGTGCGATCGCTCACCAAACCCCGCCATTCTTCGCTAAACACTTCCCCCGCAAACACCATCTTAATTCGATATTTTTGCCACTCCACACCCCCAGCAATTCCGCTATCAATCACATCCTTGATAAACGGCGGATATCCCAACAAAACTACTTGCTCGAAATGCTCCCCAAGTTCCTGCACAACTCGGAATATTTCAGTCTTATTATTCCCAGGCGTCACAACTGTAACGGGATAACCCTTACTCGCTAGATAGCGGCAGCAATTTGCCGTGTACATTCCGCCTACCCAAGTCCCCAAAGCAAAGCAAATCACAGCTAAAGTTGAGCGATTGTCGGCGGAAAAACTGTCGTGAAATATTTGTTCAAAACGAGTTGCTATTTGCAACTCGTCGCTGATAAAACGCGGCCAAAATGTCGGGTTTCCTGTCGAACCAGATGAAACAGCAATGAAATCGCAAGTTTCTAATTTGCCCTGGTAGCACAACTGAGGTAGCGGGTGACAGCGTAAATAATTCTCTTTGGTAATTAGCGGCAATTTTTGGAAGTCTTCCAAGGTTTGAATTGAGGCGGGATTGATGTTGAGTGCAGCTAGGAAAGTCTGGTAAGCTGGTACTGTGGCAGCGACTTTTTGGAAAAGCGCGATCGCTCCGCATTCGGCAACTCGACTCTGCTGGTGTTGCAATCGTTCCTCAAGCGGCGCCCTCAAAAACTCTTCAAACGCCCCAATTGCTCGCTGACGCTGTTCTGGCTGCATTATTTGCTCCTTAAAATGGGTATTTTGCACCTCGATCGCTCAAGATTCAATTAGTAGCGCTAACACCCGATCGCACATTGGGCTGGACACTCAAAATTTGAACACATTTTGAGGTCGATCGAAAATATGGCGCAGGAGATAAACTTCCATAGCACGAAACCGCTGTTTTCACAATAACCGCAGGGGATAGCCAAGCTGCCGATCGACTAATAAACACTGACACACTATGGCAAGATTAATTCAGCGATCGCCCAAAATCCTCAGTCTCAGTCAAGCGTGAAAATCCGACGCAGCAAGTTCCAATGAACAATCCCATCTACCCCGGCATAACTCTCAACAACCACTACCGCATCGTCCGCGAATTGGGACACGGAGGCTTCGGGCGCACCTACCTCGCTGAAGATGCCCACCGATTTAACGAACCCTGCGTTTTAAAAGAATTTGCGCCCCAAGTACATGGAAGTTACGCTTTACAAAAATCCGAGGAACTCTTCGAGCGGGAAGCCGGAGTGCTCTACAAGCTGCAACACAATCAAATCCCCCGCTTTCGCGAACTCTTCCGCGTCAGTATCAGCGATCGAGGCTACCTATTTCTCGTCCAAGACTACGTTCCCGGTCAAACCTACCGCTTTTTGCTCGACGCCCGCAAGCGTCAGGGTTTGCGGTTTATAGAAGCAGAAATCAATCAACTGCTGCTGCAGATTTTGCCCCTGCTCGAATACATTCACTCTTTGGGAGTGATTCACCGCGACATCTCCCCGGACAACCTGATTCTGCGGAGTTCTGACGGGATGCCCGTGCTAATCGACTTCGGCGGAGTAAAACAAGTCGCCGCCACCGTAGAGTCTCTTTTCGCTGAGGCTAACGGCGCTCCCGCCCCCGCGACTCGCATCGGCAAGCTCGGCTACGCTCCCGTCGAACAGATGCAGATGGGAATCGTCTATCCCCACAGCGATTTGTACGCTTTGGCGGCCACGGTTTTGGTGTTGCTGACTGGGAAGGAACCGCATCAGTTGCTCGACAGTCAGACGCTGAATTGGAACTGGCGGGCGGAATGTTCTCTGTCTCCGAATTTGTCCCTGGTGCTGGATAAAATGCTTGCTCAACAGCCGAGCCAGCGTTACTCCTCGGCTCGCGAGGTAATGCTCGCTCTCTCCGGCAATCCGCCTTTACAGCCACCTTTGCCGCCCGCCCCGGATTTTGGGATCGCGCAGCCGCCGGATCTGTCGCCTATACCCGTGCCCGCCCCCGCGCCAAAACTGCCGGGAACTCCGGTGCGAGTTGCAGCTATTGGCAATCAGCAAAAAATGCCTGCTTGGAAAATGGTTTTGTTGGTGGTGGCGGTGCTCTCAACTATGGGGGGAGTTGGCTGGTTTGCGGGCAATTCTTTGTTAAATCTGCAATCAAAAGTACAGAAAGTTCCCCAGCCTCCCAACCCGAAGCAGCAGCAAGAAGATGCTTTGCAAGATCGCTTTGTCAAGCTCAAAATTGACGATCGATTCTATAGCGGTTACGTCAACCTTGTGGACGAGACTTTTTATGCCAAATACCCGGAATTGGGGGGACGATTGTTAAAAGAAGGCGAGGACGATCGCCAGTGGCGCGAAAGGTGGCAAAAAATCGGCGACGAGTTGCTCGACAAGCTGGAAAATCTCAGCAGCAATGCTAGAGCGCGGTTGGGTACTTACGACACCGCCGATATCGATCGCTGGAAAACACAGGTTAACAAGCTGAATTTGAGCAGTCGGGCTTTGTACGATTTGGCTGATGCTAGGTTCTTTTATTGGTTTCCAGAACAGCCGCGCGATCGCAATCTCATCGGTTTGCCGATCGGACAAATTTGGCAAGCAATTACCGCCGACGAACTCGAAGCCTTACAAGCTGGAGCAACTATCGAAAGCGTTGAATTTGACCGCCTATCGAAGAGCAAACGCCTCACAGGCAATCTCAAACCCGGAGAAGGGAAAGCTTACATTGCCAGGTTCGCTCAAAATCAAACTTTGCGCGTGAATTTGCAAGCACCGCCCAAATCTACTCTACTGTCAATTTATACTCCGGGGCGGACAAAGGGCGCGCGAGCTTTGCTGGAAGATGCAGAGGGGTTGAGTTGGTCTGGATTGCTGGATGATGCTGGTTATTATGAATTCGTGGTAGTTTCTCAAGCATCTGAGCCGATCGCTTACGAGTTGAACCTGACGGCGGAATAACTGCTATTGACCGAAAGCATCCAGGATACAAGCCCCCGGATTCATCCGTCCAGAAATAAAAAACCTGTATCCGATAAAGGATTCCCCGAATTTATCCGTGGGGTCAATGCTAAAATCCAAAATCTAAAATCTAAAATCTAAAATTGGTTGACGCTCTCGATCCACCCAGGCAATAATAAGGTAATACCAATCAGATAAGTTGTCGGGTTCAAACAAAGAATATGCTGAGATTCGCGATCGTAGCTTTAGTGACTTTGGGATTAGTATTAGTGACTGCACTAGGTTTACATCCGGCCAATGCAACAGTCAGCACTCCCGAATTTTATGCTTGGAACTTTGCCTCTGTAGGCAGTAGCGAGCTGGTTTGTAAAAAGACAGTGGTAGTTCCGCAAGACCTGATTATTCCGTCATCATCAATGCACCCTGTCAGTATTACTTCGGCAATTGTAGATGAAAAGTTTTGCGCGAATTCCACTAAGCCAGTGAATTAATAAAGTGGATAATATGATGTCTGGTTATACAACCATAATTAAATTCTTCTTCAGTCGATATGAGATTTGAGATTTACTTTACAGATGAATCTGGAAGCTTGAACTTTAGTCTCAAATTGTTATCTCTCCCCGACTGTTATGCTTCGCAGCGATCCATTTTGGGGCTGTGTCAGGAGGTACCGTCCTGATTCATCCATCGAGAGAAAACACAAATCCTAAGTACAAACACGGGCTAATTATGAACAATTAACCGGACATCATATAAGTGATTGCCTGAGTAATTTCCGCCATCCGCGCACTGAAACTGTTGGCTGAATTTTTTTTAATGAGAAACGGGGGTATTTTGTAATAAAAATTTATCAAACGAGTAGGGCCCAGAAGTTTTCTGCTCTTGAAAGAGATCGAACTCTTCCCTATTTTAGCAGTGCTTTTATTGTGACTTAAGAACCGAAGTAAAATATTCAGCCATTTGGCTAATGGTTTATTGGCTAATTGGCCGACTCGGTAATTCGTTAGTTTGAATATGCTAGAGTTAGTCAGGTTGATATAGAGTGCCATCTGTTATCTAAGTATCATGCTCAAAATTTTGGTAATTGAGGACGACGAATTAATCCGGGAAACTCTTCTGCAACTCCTGGAATCTCACAGCTACCGGGTCATTGCGGCTGAAAACGGTCGAGCTGGGGTGCAGATGGCACTTTCGGAGATACCGGATTTAATTTTGTGCGACGTGCAGATGCCGGAACTCGACGGTTATGACGTGTTGCGGACTCTGCGGCAAAACTCGCTAGCTGCAACAATTCCATTTATTTTCCTCACGGCTCAAAGTGACAAAACCGATTTTCGCCGGGGGATGGAATTGGGCGCAGACGATTACTTGACAAAGCCGTTTACCAAAGCTGAATTGCTAGGAGCCATTGCTTCTCGCGTCTTGAAACGGCAAACTATTACTCAACCGCTGACAGTCGCGCTTCACCAAGCAGAAGCCAGACTCAAAGATTTAGTTAACGACTCCACTAAGGTTACGACCCTCTCTCCTGAAAAGTTTGCTCTCGAAGCTTTGTTGCGCCACGCTTTGGCACAAGGTGAGTTTCAGGTATACTATCAGCCACAAGTGAATATTGCTACCGGCAAAGTTATCGGCGCTGAAGCTTTAGTGCGCTGGCAAAATCCCGATCGAGGTATAATTTCTCCCTGCGAATTTATTCCCTTAGCAGAAGAAACAGGTTTAATTATTCAGATTGGCGAGTGGGTACTGCTTTCAGCTTGCGCTCAAGCCGCTAGTTGGCTGGCGGCGGGGTTTTCGCCCTTTACAATATCAGTAAACTTGTCGGCCCGGCAGTTGTCGGACCCGGAACTAAAAGCGCGAATCGTCCAAATATTGGAAACTACAGGTTTAGAGCCTGCTAATTTAGAATTAGAAATGACCGAAAGCGCTTTGGTGGAAAATGCGACTGTAGCAGGCGCTACTTTAAACGAACTTAAAGCTCTAGGAATTCGGATTGCTATTGACGACTTCGGCACCGGTTACGCTACTTTAGGATATCTTAAGCAATTTGCTTTTGACACTTTAAAAATTGATCGAATTTTCGTCCGTAATGCCAGCGAAGATACTCAAAATGCTGCTATTACTACAGCAGTAATTTTACTTGGTCACAGTTTGAATATGACAGTAATTGCTGAGGGAGTAGAAACAGAAGCAGAACTAGATTTTTTGAAACAACATCAGTGCGATATCATGCAGGGGTATCTGTTCAGCCGCCCCGAACCCGCACCGATAATTGAAAGTATGTTGGTTGCCGACCCGAGTTGGTTCGCGCCGCCCCCAGCAGGAGCTGCTCGCGCTGTCCCTTTTGTACCTGTATCCGAACCTGAAAAATCTAAAAACCTTTCAATGTCGGGTCTAGGAATAGTATAAGTGTCACCCAGATTTCAGTTTTACAGGATTAAATTCTTTCTTTTACCTTCTATTTTCTGCATAAAAGTTGACGCTTCCTCATAAAAAGTTGTAGCTTTTGATGATATGCGAACCAAATAAGGATATTCCCCATATTGCTCTACTGCTTCCGCTTTTATGCGCTAGGCGCTCCTAATTGGACTATTTGAGAAAGTGTGGCGTCTTGAAATTGTGAGCCTTTATCCAGTTGCAGGAGGTAAACTCATTTAAGTTCCTACTTTGGGACTGGCAGTTTCAAGAACTGTCCAACTGGAATTGGTGCAAGCCTGTCATGGAAAGAATATTAGTGGTTGACGACGAAGCAGACTGTCAAACAGTCTTAGCAATGTACTTGGAAAGTCAGGGATATCGGGTGGAATGCGCTAATTCAGGGGTGGAGGCGCTCTCAATGTTTGAAAATGCCCCCCCTGATTTGGTAATTTCAGATGTGATGATGCCGGAAATGGACGGGTTTGAGTTTTGTCGCCGTTTGCGAACTACCCGTTTGGGACAGTTAGTCCCGTTTATATTTTTGTCTGGTCAAGGGGAGATTGAGTCAAAAGTTGAAGGTCATTCGATCGGCGCTGACGATTATCTGGTAAAACCTTTTCAGTCTGAAGAAATCTTAGCTAAGGTAAAGGCGCAGTTAGAGCGCTCTCACCGGATTCACGCCGAGATTGTCCGACTGCTTCAAACTTCTAGCGGTAGGGCGGTGGAACCACAATTTGTGGCAGTATTGCCAGCACCTGCACCTTTGCCTTTAACACCAGCCGAGGAAAGAGTTTTTTGGGAGGTTATCCAGGGTTATACTAACAAACAAATTAGCGATCGGCTGTTTATTAGCCCCCGGACTGTGCAAGCTCATTTAGGCAGCATTTTCAGCAAATTACAGCTAGAAAATCGGGCACAGCTTGTGAGATTTGCCCTCGAAAGAGGGTACAAACCGCCTCAAACTTAACTCGGATCTCAACCTAGGGTGCGCCAGCCCGCCAGTCAGTCGATTTTAGATTTTAGATTTTAGATTTATTCCACAGATTCATCTGGGAGCTACAACTTTAGTCTAAAATTTTGATCTTTCCACGGCTTAAGTCGGAGACTTCTAGCGGTTTTTGGGCCGGGTCAGTCGATTTTAGATTTTAGATTTATTCCACAGATTCATCTGGGAGCTACAACTTTAGTCTAAAATTTTGCTCTTTCCACGACTTAAGTCGGAGACTTCTATCGGTTTTTGGGCCGGGTCAGTCGATTTTAGATTTTAAATTTTAGATTTTAGATTTATTCCACAGATTCATCTGGGAGCTACAACTTTAGTCTAAAATTTTGCTCTTTCCACGACTTAAGTCGGAGGCTTCTATCGGTTTTTGGGCGGGAGCAAAAATTCCCGTAGCTGCAAAAAAAATGGAGGCTGACGCACTCAGCAAGCAGATTATTCCACATTCAAAACACAATAAGGAAAAGTAGTGATCACGCAAACCCCAGGCCCCAAATTCGTACCTCGCAAGTTGGCACGTTCCAAATCAGCTTGCCGCACGTTATTCGCCGCATCAATATTTGTCCCGGTCAATTGAGCCCTAGGAAGCCTAGTATTTGACAAAATAGCATTCTGCAAATTAGTATCGCGCACATCGGCGAAAGACATATCCGCTCCGCTTAAATTCGCACGATTCAAATTAACTCTAAACAACAGCGAACGCCTCAAATCTGCATTCGACAAATTAGCTTGCAGCAGATAAGCTTCCCCCAGATTGGCATTAAAAAGTTTAGCACCGCGCAAATCCGCACTCGTCAGATTCGCTCGCCCCAAAAAAGCATTAGACAAATCCGCATTTCGCAGATTAGCACCATTCAATTCAGCACCGTACATCTCGGCATTCACTAAGTTAGCATTTGCCAAATTAGCATCACTTAAGTCCGCTTCTAGCAAATTAGCTTCATAAAGATTTGCTCCGCTTAAATCGGCTCCTCTTAAATTAGCTCTGTACAAGCTAGCCTTGAACAAATCAGCATTTCTCAAGTCACAGCCCTCGCACTCTTTAGTTTCCAGCAATTGCCTAACATGATCTGGATTTTGAGCTTTAACGGGAGCTGCCAGCCCAAACAAAGCTAAACTTGCCGTTACAGTTGCCAAGAGTTTAAGTTTCACAAACAAACCTCACTGCTACTTCAAATAAATTATACTAGCAAACTGTAGAGTTTAAACCGATATCCTTCTCTCTTTTCTCTTGCTCTGCGTTCTCTGCGCCCTCTGCGGTAAATCTTCAAAAACATGATTCGCAGCCAAGGATATAGACCTGCTGACAGCAAGGCGGGCAAAGCCCGCCCTACTTAACTTAATTAAGCTTCATCCAAAGCAGCAACACCAGGCAATTCCTTACCTTCTAGCAGCTCCAAACTAGCACCGCCACCAGTAGAAATATGGCTCATTTGTTCGCCTAAATTCAACTGTTCTACAGCCGCCACCGAGTCACCACCACCGATAATCGTGGTAGTACCAGTTTTAGTAAGTCCCGCCAAAGAATGAGCGATACCTTCAGTTCCCACAGCAAACTTCTCCATCTCAAACACGCCCATGGGCCCGTTCCAGATAACAGTTTTGCAATCGGCCAAAGCATCTTGGAAAGTTTTTACTGAATCCGGGCCGATATCCAAACCCATCCAACCGTCGGGGATGCTTTCTACAGGAACAGTTTGAGTGTTAGCATCAGCAGCAAACTTGTCAGCAACTACCACATCAGTAGGTAACAGAAAAGCAACTCCCCGTTCCTTTGCCTTAGCTTCCAAAGACTTAGCTAGTTCCAGCTTGTCCTCTTCCACCAAAGACTTTCCAACGTTCAAGCCGCGAGCTTTGTAGAAGGTGAAAACCATGCCACCGCCCAACAGCAGTTTGTCGCACTTTTCGAGCAGTTTTTCGATGACTCCAATCTTGCTGGAAACCTTTGAACCGCCGATTATAGCAGCTAAAGGACGCTGAGGATTGTCGATCGCACTGCCGAGATATTGCAGTTCCTTCTCCATCAAAAACCCAGCCACAGAAGGACTCAGATACTTAGTAACGCCCTCAGTAGAAGCGTGAGCCCGGTGAGCCGTACCAAAAGCATCATTGACATACAAATCGGCCACCGAAGCTAACTTCTTAGCAAATTCCGGGTCGTTTGCCTCTTCCTCTGGGTAGAAGCGGACATTTTCCAGCAACAGCACATCGCCATCTTGCATCGCCGCGACTGTAGCAGCGACTTCATCACCGATGCAGTCGTCAGTCTTTTTGACCTCTTTGCCCAACAATTCCGACAGGCGCACAGCAACCGGCGTCAAGCGCAACTTCTCTGTCACACCCTTGGGACGGCCGAAGTGGCTGCACAAAATCACCTTAGCGCCCTTGGACGCTAAATCTTGAATTGTCGGCAGAGCCGCCCGGATGCGAGTATCATCGGTGATATTGCCGTTGTCGAGCGGCACGTTAAAGTCCGCCCGTACCAATACCCGTTTGCCCGATAAGTCCGATGCCGATAAATTTGCTACAGTTTTTTTTGTCACAGGATTAACCTCCTAATATGTGTGTTTTTGTCGAATTCCGTTGAAATGGCGGCACTGGTCACTTGCACTTGGGCCTCGGACGCATTCAACCGCGTCCGTACAAAAAACGGAAGATGAAACAAACGGCACTGATTGGCTCAACGTAAACATTTTATCGGAGTCCGCGTCCCGGAGATGCGCAGTATGTTCAAGACTGTCTTATTTCCTGTAGATCAAAGCCGAGAAGCCCGCGAAGCTGCCGAAAAGGTGGTCAATATCGTGAAAACCTACGCTTCTCGCTTAGTTATTCTCTCGGTAGTCGAGCCCCCAGCCGAGGAGGCCGACGCCCCCGCGCGAGAGGTGATGACTTCCCCCGAAGCAGTCGCCAAACTTCTTTCTGAGGCCCAATCGATGTTTTCCCAGCAGGGAATTGAAGCTGAAATCATCGAACGGGAAGGCAAACCTGCTTTCACGATTTGCGATGTGGCTGACGAAATTGGGGCCGATTTAATTGTGATGGGCTGTCGGGGGATGGGTTTAACCGATGAGGGGGCGTCTGACAGCGTTACCAATCGGGTGATCAATCTGTCTCCTTGTGCAGTTTTGATTGTGCCTTAGTCAGTTGACAGTTGTCAGTTGACTGTTGACTGTTAGCAGTTGGCAGTTGACAGTTGACTGTTGTCATTCAACAACTAACCAATAACAACTGTCAACTAACAACTAACAACTAACTAATAACAACTAACAAGTAACAAAAGTCAAAAGTCAACAGTCAACAGTCAACTAACTAATGAAAATTCACTGGTATCCCGGTCACATTGCCAAAGCTGAACGGGCATTAAAAGAACAGCTAAAGCGGGTAGATGTTGTGCTCGAAGTCCGAGATGCCCGCATTCCATTGGCTACTTATCACCCCCAAATGCCAAGTTGGGTGGGGGGCAAGCCGCGAGTATTGGTCATCAACCGCATGGATATGATTACGCCTCGATCGCGCGAGGCGTGGGAAACATGGTTTGAGTCCCAGGGGGAAACTGCATATTTTACTAATGCCGAGCACGGTCACGGAGTACATGATGTGGCGGATGCGGTGCAGAATGCTGGAGTGCAGCTAAATCAAAGAAGGTTCGATCGAGGTATGCTGCCCCGTCCAGTCCGTGCAGTGGTGATGGGCTTTCCCAATGTCGGAAAATCTGCTTTAATTAATCGGCTGTTAGGGCGGAGAGTGGTGGACAGTGCCCGCAGAGCTGGAGTCACTAAATCGCTGCGATGGATTCGCATTTCTGACGAAATTGAATTATTAGACGCCCCCGGAGTGATCCCAACCCGAATTAACAATCAAGAAAATGCCATAAAATTAGCTATTTGCGAAGATATTGGCGAAGCAGCTTACGACAATCAGGTAGTAGCAGCAGCGATGGTAGATTTGCTCCAAGCGCTTGAGGCGGCTGATGACACGTTGATATCACTATCTGGTTTCAAATCCAGGTATAAATTAGATCCAGCCTCTAGTAATGGTGAAGATTATTTGCACGAGGTCGCAAAAGACAAGTATAAAGGAGATGTCGAACGAACGGCGCGGCAGATGTTAAACGATTTTAGAACTGGTGTGTTGGGTCAGCTTTCTTTGGAGTTGCCGCCGGCGTGATAAGGCTCGTGCCATACAACTAATCAGGAATGGTATTAAATAGAGACTTGCTGGCAGTGAGAATTTGAACTTCGTCTCCTATGTGTACTATTTTTTCGGCTGATTGAGGTGGCACTCTGGTGTTAACTATCAGCCGACTAATGTGATTTAAATGCCTTTTTACCAAGTCAGGCATGATTTCATTGTGCTTTGCTGCTAGTATTTTTTTAAAATTTGGATAAGCTTCTTTCGCTGCATAATTTTGCATAGATAGGAGACAGGCCTGGCCCGGATTAATACCTTCTAATATTACAGTCCCTATTTTAAACCTAACAATTTCATCAGATTGTGAGAAAAGTTGGTCTTCCCAAAAAGCCGGGACATCTCCTATTTCAATATTAGCTCGCAAGCTATGGCGCATCTCGTTAACGCAAACTCTCGGAAACCAAGATGCAACTTCGGCAATTGTTTCGGTACTGATAATGGTTGGCCCTGGTGCAGCAAGATTGTCGGGAAAACCAGTCAGCAAGTTTTCAATTAACTTGACCGAGAAACCGAAGTAATTGCTCAACCAAGATTCTATTCCCAAGCGTTCTCTATCTACATGAAAAAATATTTCTTGTTCGGTGCCTTGAATTTTCAGGCCGGCAATTCTCTTTTTAATGTCAAAGGATAAGCGTAGAAAACAGACTCCGCTGTTGTGCTTGCTGTTAACCAATTCTCCTGCTGCATCGCAGATTGCAAAAGAGCGATCGCCTTCTAGAGCTCCGCTGGCTAGAATAGTTGCTTGACTGACTGCTATGCCGTCAAGGGACTTGACCGGATAGATATGAATGCTGGCGACGTAGGACATTTCGAGCCCTTGATAAATAATTTTCGTTTTAGATACATTCTAGCATCCCGGTAGAAGGATGACCGCCGTTGACTTTACTAAATAAAATATGAATGAAATAAAAATAGGTCACTTTTTTGAAGTTGACATTTTGCCGGAGCTGCGTGTAAAGAAAAATCAAAGAAGTCTGAGTGAGATTGTGGTAGATATTATGCTATAAAATAGAAAAAATTGAACCGAGTTATAAGCAATGACTGAAAGCGGAAAACAAGGCATGATTTCGCGACGAAATTTAATGTTGAAGGCTGGTGCAGGGATGCTCGCGGCAAGCTTGGCACCAGTGCTTTTACAAGCCCAAGCAGCAAAAGCAGAGGCAATCTCTGACCTGACTCCGGACGGTGCTCTCAAGAAATTGATGGAGGGGAATCAACGCTACATTGAGCAAAAACGGACATTTCCCGACCAAGCTCGATCGCGGATTGTAGAAGTAGCACAGGGTCAACATCCGTTTGCAACCATCCTGGCTTGTTCTGATTCGCGCGTTGCTCCCGAAATTATTTTCGACCAAGGATTGGGGGATTTATTTGATATCCGAGTAGCTGGCAATTTTCTCGACGATGTGGTTCTCGGAAATATAGAATATGCGGCCTTAGAATTAGGGGTGCCACTATTAGTAATTCTGGGTCACGAACGCTGCGGTGCTGTCAAAGCAGCTTTAGATGGCAAAGCTGTGCCTGGTCACATTAGCACTTTGGTGGCGGCGATTAAACCCGCAATTGATTCGACTAAAGGTCAAACAGGCGATGCGTGGGATAACGCAGTCAGAGCTAATGTGAAAATGAATGTAAATAACTTACAATCATCGTCGCCTGTTTTAGCTGAAGCAGTCAAAGCGGGCAAGCTTAAAGTTGTTGGGGGCCGCTACGATTTGGATAGCGGCAAAGTGGAGATAATTGCTTGATTTTACTGGTTGTATCTCATATCTTGGAATATTTTAATGAACAGGCTTTCGGGCCTGTTCCACGAGAATTTGATTGTGGGGTGGGCAGGAGAACCCGCCCATAAAAGCCATAATTTCATTTACATTAAACCCATTTCTTGCAGTCCCCGGCGCAGGCGTTCTGCTTCAAATGGGCGGCGCTGTTCGTGAAGGGCGATCGCTCTTTTGAATTCGGCTAAACTTTCTGGCATTTTACCAATTTTCAGCAAGGCTACTGCCAAGTTTTGATGAGCTTCGGCGTGTTCTGGATCGATTTTTATCGCTTGTCGGTAATAGGCGATCGCATCTGCTAAATTTCCGGCTGCCTTCAGCGTCAGTCCTAAATTATAGTGACCTACTGCAAAATAGGGGTCAATTTTTAAAGCTGCTTTGTAAGCTTTTTCAGCAGATTTCAAATCTCCTTCATCTTTGAACAAATTGCCCAAATTATTGTAAGCGCCCAACTTGAGCGGGGGGAAAACATTGGTATTAATTGCGGCTTGATAGTGTTCTTTTGCTTTACCAAATTGCTGCTGCTGGCGATAAGCAATTCCCAAATGATAGTTAAGCTCGTAAACAATAGAATCATCAATGCCCTCGGCAGTTAAGCCTTTGGTTAATAAATTAATTCCCCGCCCAATTTGCCCGGTTTCTACATACAGCGCACCTAATTTGCTACAAGCATAAGCATCGTTTGGATAATAAGCGATATACCGTTCCATGGCTGCTTGAGCTTTTTGGAATTTACTTTTTGCTGCGATCGCATCTTTTTGATAACCAGAGTGCCAAATCGCCACATCGGGGAGAGCAGCTATTTTCCACTTGGGTTCCCTCTGCAAAATCTCACCTACGCTGTCGTCTACCATGGCGTGGTAAGGGCGAGAAAAGCGGATGTCGGGGCGATTGCGAAACAAGCGCGACACCAAGGAATAGGGAGATTGAGAGGCACCGATTTCTTGGCGGATGAGATTGATTAGCAGCAGCCGATCGCTCGCAATTGCCTGCTTCATTTGAGGTACCATCTCCGGTACCAAAACCTCATCTGCATCCAACACCAAAATCCAGTCGCCCAGGGCGTGCTTCAGACACTCATTGCGCGCCGCTGCGAAGTCGTCGCACCATTCAAAGTCATAAACCCTCGCCCCGGATTCTCGGGCAATTTCACGGGTGCGATCGCCCGATCCCGTATCCACCACCACTATTTCGTCCACAACACCTTTAACGCTGTCCAAAGTCCGCGACAGTGTTGCCTCTTCATTCTTCACAATCATGCACAGAGTCAGATCCATCGGGCGCAAACTTTCCTCGTTTCACAAAATTATTGTAATTTTTTTACCAGTAAAACACAAAAAGTCCCAGAAACAATTCTCCTATTTCCTTTTTGCCTTGAGCATAAGTACCTTTCTTCCCTAGAGAAAGTGGGTTAACTCTTTTGAGATATTAAAAAGGCTCAAACTCCGACAATTAATGGGAAATCCTACCACTTTCGGTTCCTCCCTACGGTAGAGGTAAGGACTGGAGAGCACTTGTTATTCTAAAAACATAAGACAAGGCACGAGAAAAGTTTAAGTATTCAGGAGAAAGAGAAATGGGAATTATTGCTTGGATCGTTTTAGGACTGATTGCCGGTGCGATCGCCAAAGCCATTTATCCGGGAACTCAAGGCGGTGGTTTTCTGGCAACAACAGGTTTAGGAATTTTGGGCGCGCTAGTGGGAGGTTATCTGGGTCAAGTCTTGCTGGGGACTAGCGGGGGAGCATCCTTTGGAGCATTGACTCTACCCAGTATAGCTTTTGCAGTTGTAGGTGCGATCGTTCTACTTTTCATCTGGGGATTGTTAACTCAGCGTGCTGCATAACAAATACTACCAATTCCCAGTCGATAGACTTTTAGGGTATTCATAAACCCGGTTTCTTCAAGAAACCGGGTTTTTCAGTGGTTGGTAGGATGCGTCAGCCTACTTTTACCAAATCCGCGTTAAAAACCCCGATCGGACTCAGCGCTTGCAACGGTTCAAGAGCAAAACTTTTCTCCGCACAGAGGGGGACTGAAGAATAAAGGGGGAAAAATGCCGGACTTGGTATTAATTAATCAATCCGCAAATTGAAAGGCAAGCGAACATAAATCCCCTGCGGGTCGTTCATAGACTTGATCGCAGCCAATTCATCTTGCATTTTCTTAAATTCGGCCGTTAGCGGGTCGAGTTTGGTGGCTGGTTTCAAAACGTGAACGCCTGAAATTTTTTCCAAAATTCGCTCTTCCAAACTGCGGCGTTTGGGATATTCTTCCACCTTCCAATCGTCGCCGAGTTTAGCTTGCTTAGCAGCCTCTCTGACAGCATCTTCAAGCCCGCCAATTTCATCGACCAAACCCAACTGTTTCGCGGCAGTGCCAGACCACACCCTGCCTTGAGCGATTTCTTGTACCTTGTTTTTCGGCAGTTGGCGGGAGTTGGCGACTTTAGTAATAAATCGATCGTAAATGCGATCGACTATCCTCTGAATATTCGCCAATTCTTGAGGATTTTTGGGACGGGAAACCGTGTTAGTATCCGCAAAGCGGGCGGTTTTTACCACGTCCCAAGTTAGGCCGTTGTTAGCAGCCAACTTTTCGGCGTTGAACAGCATTCCAAAAACGCCTATCGAACCGGTAATCGTATTGGGTTCGGCAAAAATGCGGTTGGAACCCATCGAAATCCAATAGCCGCCGGATGCTGCTAAATTGCCCATCGAAACGATAACTGGTTTCTTTTTGCCCGTCAGCATCACTTCGCGTCCGATTACTTCGGCCGCCGTCGCGCTACCTCCGGGACTGTTGACGCGCAAAACCACTGCTTTTACGTCGTTATCTTCTCGGATTTTCCGCATTTCTTTAGCGATGCGATCGCCTCCTACTTGAGTCGGGCCCCCTTCGCCGTCTACAATCTCTCCCTCTGCGTAAAGTATAGCAATTTGGTTTTTCTTGTCAGCGCGAGTTGAGTTTTTATCTTCAGCGACTCTGGCGTAGTTTTTCAAACTAATTTGCTTGAAAGATTTGTTTTCGCCATCGGTTCCTGTGAGCTTTTTAAGTTCAGTCGATATTTCATCAAAGTAAACAACTTTATCAACTAACTTGCTTTTTAGAGCTTCGTCAGCCATCAAAGTTCCGCCCTTATCTGCAAGCGCTTGCAGTTGCGGAACAGTCACTTTACGGATCGGGGCGACAGTTTTCAGGTATTCTCCCCACATATCTCCGAGCAACTTTTGAGTTTGCTGGCGATTTTCGGGACTCATTTTTGTGAGCAAAAACGGCTCAACGGCTGACTTGTATTTGCCGACGCGAGTCACTTGCACTCCCACGCCGTATTTCTCCAAAGCACCGGTGAAAAACATTGCCTGACTGCTAAAACCGTTGAGTTCCAAAGCGCCGTAAGGATTGATTGCTATTGTATTAGCAACGGAACCGAGGTAATAATCTCGCTCATTCCAGTCCATCTGGTAAGCAAAAATGGGCTTTTTGGCATCTCGGAAACGCTGCAAGGCTCCTCGAACTTCTTTGAGGTTGGCAAACCCGCTGCTGCTCGAATCCGAGCTGCCTTCGAGATAAATGCCAACGATTTTGGGATCTTTTTTTGCATATTCGATCGTGTCTAAAACAGTCCGCAGCGTCACTGTATCCCCGGAATCTTCCGAAAGGACTTCTTCAATCGCCGCGCCAGTGCTACGGCTCGGTTTGCTGTCGGTAATATTTAAAGAAAGGTCTAATACCAATACCGACTTATCTTTAACTTGCGGGCCCGAATCCTTAGACGACGATGCGGCCAGAGCAATTAGCAGTACCAGTCCTCCCAATCCGATGCTGCCTAGCAGCAACAGTCCTAGGAAGGTTCCCAGTAAACTTGCACAGGTATATTTTAGGAAATCTTTCATTAGATAATTGGTTATTGGTTATTGGTTATTGGTAATTAGTAATTGGTAATTGTAATTGGTAATTGTAATTGGTAATTGTAATTGGTAGCAACTCACAAATAACAAATAACAACTAACCACTGCCAACTGCCAACTGCCAACTGCCAACTGACTCACTTTTATCTTAACCTTTCCAAAACCCCAGAATGTTTTAACTCACCCAAGTTAGCGCAGCCCGTACAGAACATCACGGTGGCGATTTCTGCAATTAAAACCTCAGCTAGAACGCCTGCGGCTGATTCCGATTCCGCTGCAGCTTGTAGAAACGGCCGCGCCAGTCCCGCGATATCCGCGCCGAGGGCGAGGGCTTTCGCTGCATCCAGCCCATTCTGCAAGCCTCCAGAAGCAATCAAAGGAACATCCGGCGCTGCGGCGCGGGTGCTGACAATGCACTCGGCTGTCGGTATTCCCCAGTCGGCAAAGGTTGCGCCCAACCTGCGCTGCTTGCCATCTTTAGCTCGCTCTCCTTCTATTTTGGCCCAAGAAGTGCCTCCGGCCCCGGCAATGTCGATCGCACCTACCCCCGCAGCGAGCAATTTCTTTGCCATTTTTCCTGAAATACCGTTGCCGACTTCTTTCGCAATAACTGGTACTGGTAATTTATCGCATAATTTGGCAATTTTATCTAGCAGTCCTTTAAAGTTAGTATCACCTTCGGTTTGAACGCACTCTTGCAGCGGATTGAGGTGCAAAATTAGAGCATCTGCTTCGAGAATATCAACAATTTTTTGGCACTCTTCCAAACCGTAATTATAGTTTAATTGAACTGCTCCGATGTTGGCAAATAGCAGAATATCGGGAGCGCGGCGACGGACGGCAAATGTAGGAGCTAGTTGAGGATTTTCTACAACAATTCGCTGGGAACCGACTCCCATTGCTAGTTTGTATTCTCGAGCGACATCGGCGAGGCGATAATTGATTGTCTGGGCTAATTCTGTGCCACCGGTCATCGAGGAAATGAGCAGGGGAACGGCTAGTTTTTTGCCGAGAAATGTGGAGGTTAAATCAATTTCAGTGCGATCGAGTTCTGGCAAACAGCAGTGAGCAAAACGGTAGCGTTCGAGGCCGCTTGTAGTTTCGCGAAATTGTACGTCTTCTTCGAGGCAGATCCGCAGGTGGTCTGCTTTGCGGGTTTCGGTTTGCGAGACGGAGGTTAGCGGCAAGTTCACAGTGGCTATTTGGGGAAAGAGTTGTGATTTGGGAATATAGCAATTTTATTTCATTTTTGAATTTTTTAATGAACCGCAGAGGGCGCAGAGGAGAAGAAAAGAGAGATGTTCGCAAATCCTGCCAGGGTTGCTGTATTATCCAGGAACAGTCAGCGGCATTCCGTTATCGGAAGGTTTTAATTTTAGTAAAAAAGGAACTGCTTTTTGCACCCAGGCTTTGACTGATGTGTAACTTGCCGCATCTTCGCCGAAACAAATGTCCAACATATCCGTGTGAATTATCCCCGGATTCAAAGGAACTGCTGCCATACCTGCGGGCAATTCTTGAGCGAGCGATCGCGTAAGTCCTTCTATCGCCCACTTAGAAGTGCAATAGGGCGCGAATTCCGGCGAAGTTGACCTTCCCCAACCAGAACTAAAGTTGACAATTATGCCGTTTTTTCGAGCAATCATTGCCGGGACAAAATGGCGAATTACATTAGCCGTGCCTTTAATATTAACATCTATTAGCTGGGAAAAATCTTCGCTGCTGACTAACCAAAGCGGCGCGGGATGGTTGACTAAAGCTGCATTGTTTATGAGCAAATCGGGCGGCTCATTTTTTGCCATAATTTCTGTTGCCCAAGCTTTTACTAGAGCGTCGTTTGCGACATCCACACAAGTAAAATAATGGGGTGCACTATATTTTTGGTTGAGTTTTTCCACCGCTTCGGAAGAACGGGCGCATCCCACAACTGTATGTCCCAATTCAATAAACTTTTCGGTCATGGCAAGACCGAGACCGCGACTGACTCCGGTAATTACAATTAATTTTGTCATAGATTTGCTGAATTTTGACATTAAGTAATACAATACATATTGACTGGTCAATTAACAAATATATCGCAGGGAGAAAGCATGAAAGTAAAAGCAGCAGTTGCTCGCAGTGCCGGCAAACCTTTGAGCATTGAAACGGTGGATCTGGATGGGCCGCGGGCTGGAGAGGTGCTGGTGGAAATTAAAGCCACCGGTGTTTGTCACACTGACGCTTACACTCTTTCGGGTGCCGATCCTGAAGGTTTGTTTCCGGCTATTTTAGGCCACGAGGGAGCCGGGATTGTCGCAGAAGTTGGGCCGGGAGTCACGAGTGTCAAAGTGGGCGATCGGGTAATTCCTCTCTACACTCCCGAATGTCGGAACTGCGAATATTGTTTGAGTGGCAAAACGAATCTCTGTCAAGCCATTCGCATCACTCAAGGTCAGGGAGTCATGCCCGACGGCACGAGCAGGTTTTCCATAGACGGGCAGAAACTTTACCATTACATGGGAACTTCTACCTTCGCCAATTATACAGTATTGCCAGAAATTGCAGTAGCAAAAATTCGCGAAGATGCTCCTTTGGATAAAGTTTGTTTAATCGGCTGCGGCGTAACAACTGGCATCGGCGCTGTCATCAATACGGCGAAAGTAGAACCGGGTTCTAATGTGGTAGTTTTCGGTTTAGGCGGCGTGGGTTTGAATGTAATTCAAGCAGCTCGTATGGTGGGAGCTAACATGATTGTCGGCGTAGACTTGAACCCCAACAAGCGAGAGATGGCGGAAAAATTTGGCATGACTCACTTTGTCAATCCCCGCGAAGTGGAAGGTGAGTTAGTGCCTTATTTAGTAGATTTAACCAAAGGCGGAGCTGATTACAGTTTTGAATGTATCGGCAACATTAATGTGATGCGCCAAGCTTTGGAATGCTGCCACAAAGGTTGGGGTGTGAGCGTAATTGTCGGGGTAGCGGGAGCCGGTCAAGAAATTAGTACCCGCCCGTTTCAGCTAGTAACTGGTAGGGTTTGGAAAGGGACGGCTTTTGGCGGGGCGAAAGGCAGAACTGATGTTCCTAAGATTGTTGATTGGTACATGGACGGTAAAATTGATATTGACAGTCTGGTAACTCAGGTAATGCCGATCGAGAAGATCAATGAAGCCTTTGATTTAATGCACAAAGGCGAAGTAATTCGCACAGTGTTGACATTTTGAGTTGTTGAAGGAAGGAGGAAGAGGGAATAAGGAAGACAGGAATTACGGAAAAAGTGGTTTGACACGCTAGTTATAGTGGTAACGTACACGGCTGCACCTTAAATAACTTCTCTCTTCTCTTTTCCTCTGCGTCCTCTGCGCCATCTGCGGTTAATAAAAAAATCTAATTCACAAATGAAAAAAAATTAATATGATATCAGAATCCATAAAGATGCACAAAGAACATAAAATTTTTGATGGCAAACTAGGCTTTTACAGCCATCAATCCTCCGCTTGCAACAGCGAGATGAAATTCGCTGTTTATCAGCCGCCGCAAGCTTTATCTCAACCCGTACCAGTTTTGTATTTTCTATCAGGATTAACCTCCACGGAAGAAAACTTTATGGCAAAAGCGGGGGCGCAACAATTTGCGGCAAAATATGGGTTAATGCTGGTTGCGCCCGACACTAGCCCGCGCAATACGGGCATCTCTGGCGAAGATGACGATTGGGATTTAGGAAGTGGTGCGGGTTTTTATGTTGATGCGACAGCCTCACCTTGGAATTCTCACTATCGGATGTACAGTTATGTGGTTGATGAATTGCCGAATTTAATCGCCGAAAATTTTCCAGCGATACCCGAAAAACAGGGAATTTTCGGTCATTCGATGGGCGGACACGGGGCTTTAATTTGCGCTTTAAAAAATGGCTCTCGCTATCTTTCTGTTTCAGCTTTTGCGCCTATTTCCGCGCCAATGCGCTGCCCTTGGGGGCAAAAAATATTCGGACACTACCTAGGTGGCGACAAAGAGATGTGGAAAGCTTGGGATGCTAGCGAGTTGGTGCTTGAGGCGCAATACAACCGTCCGATTCTGATTGACTGCGGCACTGCTGATTCGTATCTGGCTGACGGGCAGTTGTTGCCGGAAGTGTTCGCCGAGGCTTGTGCAAAAGCGGGACAGCCACTAACTTTAAGGATGCAGGAAGGTTACGATCATAGCTATTATTTTATAGCGAGTTTTATGGAGGAACACATTCGCCATCACGCGGCTGTTTTGTGGGGGTAAGTAATATCAAATCCGGTTACATCTTACATCTTCGCCATTCTCAATAACAGGCTTTCCGGCCTGTTCCACAAAAAGTGAATTTGTTGTGGGGTGGGCATCCTGTCCTCCCATAAAAGGCTTATTTAAAATGGTGCAACATTTCAGTTACAGCCGAATGATACAAACGAGTATTTTTGCACTATCTATGGGGTAAGGTGCGCACTGCGCACCCTACAATCTGAGTGAAGTCGCTTTTACGAGCACAGGTATTTTCGGTTAATTAAGATTAATCGGAAATACCCATTCTTTATAATTGCTGTCGCGATTTTCGATAATCTCCGTCAGTTTGTCCAAAATCTTTTCGGTGATGGGTCGATTTTTGGGCAAGTGATAGTTTTCCACTCGCTTAATAGGGGTAATTTTTGCTGCGGTTCCGCAGAGAAAAATCTCGTCTGCAATCAACAATTCTGATTTATCAACTGGTCTTTCTGTGACTTCAATTCCTAAGTCTCTAGCGATAGTTATAACGCTGTCTCTGGTAATTCCTTCGAGAATATCTTGCTCGAAACCGGGAGTAACTAATTTACCGTTTCTGGCGACAAATATGTTCATCCCTGAAGCTTCGCTGACTTTTCCTTGAGAATTCATCATGATCGCTTCGTCGAAGCCGGATTGTACTGCTTCTGTTTTAGCTAAAGCTGAGGTGATGTAAGCGCCACTAATTTTACCTCTTAAGGGCAAACTGCGGTCTTCTTGGCGGTACCAAGAGCTAATTCTACAGTTGACTCCTTCTTTGGGTAAATAGTCTGAAAGTTCTAATCCGTAGACAAAAAAGTCGGTTTCTACGTTGTGCAGTCGCGGGGCAATTCCTAAACTTGATGTGTAGATAAAAGGGCGGATATAAAATGATTTTGTTGGTTGGTTTTTCTGAACAAAATCAATGATTATTTGTTGGATTTTGCTGGCTGGTAAATCGCAGTGAAGGAAGCTGGCACTTTGACTTAATCTTTGACAGTGGCGGTCTAATCTAAATAGCAATATTCGATCGGCATTTTCGGGGTCTGGGATTCCCCGCAACCCGCCTAAAACTCCGGTTCCATAGTGCAGTGCGTGGGTGGCTATGGAAATTTTGGCGTCGGTAAAGGGGAGAAATTGGTTTTGAAAGTAGGCAATTGGTAGAAAACTATCCATGATTCAAGCTGGCGATGAGTTTTGCAGTCCGCTAGGAAAGCTGAATTTGGTTATATTACCATAAGTTATACCCTTTTATATTTTAGATTTTAAATCTTAGATTTTAAATGACTGATTTGGTATCAGTTTGGAGGTTGTCAAAAGTAACATTTTTTTATTGAATGAGAAGATGATTAGTGTGTTATTGGAGGGTGCGATAAAATAATATAAAATGCGGTGATTTTGGTTGATAATTGTTTTGGATAAAAGTGCGCTCCTCTTCGAGGGCTTCGCTAATGACTAAAAAGAAAAATCAACCCAGGGGCAACTATGGCACGTAAATGTTTCATCATTGAAATGGGGATGGGTATAGACCAGCACGGGCAGGAACCCACTGTAGCCTGTGCAAGGGCTGTACGGAATGCGATCGCCCACAATGCTTTGCTGGGCGTCTGGGAAGTGGCGGGTTTGACTGACCCCAATCAGATGATTGTTGAGGTTAAGGTGGCTGTTCCTTACCCGGAACAAGTGCGGGAACAGGAGGTGTTGGCGGTACTCCCTTTCGGCAGCAAAACTCTGATTGTGGAGCAAGGAGGCATGATTGTGCCAGGAAGGGCGATCGCCTCTCTGAAGGATAAAAATGACGAAATGCTAATCGCTGTGGCGGCTGTGAGTGTTTTTGTGGACACTGAGGACTAATTAACTTGGTGTTGTTTGAATAATTCTGCGGTGAAATTACGATCGCCTGTCTGTAAAAAAAATGATTAATTTAGGCTAAGTATCAGATTGGCAAAGGTAGAGTGCGATCGCATAAAACCCGATCGGACTCTACCTCCTCTACCTCCTATTGGGGCTGGCTGGTATCTGCCAACATTTGGTTAACCATTTGCAAGTGCGCCTGAAGGTTCGGCAACTTCTGGGTGGCCCAAGCCTTCAAGTCGGGATCTTGTCCCTGTTGAGATTGAGCCTGAAACAGAGCAATAGCCTGATTGTGGCTCTCAATCATAGCCTGCTTGTAAGCAGTGTCAAAACTTGTACCGGAGAGTCCCGAAAGTCGATCCATCAAAGCTTTGTTCTGGCTGCTCATCTCGGTTGGCAATTCAACCTGCTTTTGCATTACTAACTGCATCAGCTCTTGATTTGCCTGAGTGTGTTCCTCTACCATTTCTTGGCCGTATTGTTTCACACCAGCACTCGAACCGCGCTGCACTGCCAATCTGCCGAGTTCCACTTCCAGCATACCAAGTTGACCTGCTTGCATGGCAAAAGTTCTGTCTCTGCTGCTGAGAGAATTAGGCGAAGTTTCGCCACTTGTTGGAGTGCTGGGAGAACGGCCGGGAGTGTTGTTGATGGGGCTATTTGGAGAACGGCCGGGAGTGTTGTTGGTGGGGGTATTTGGAGTGTTGGGAGAACCGCCAGGATTGTTGTTGTTGTTTCTATCTGTAGCAGGAGGTCCCGGAGAATTAGGATCGTTTAAGTCGCTATCAGCAAGCTCAAAAACCCGATCGCTCGACTGGTTGAAGCCGTGAGTCTGGCGGTTTAATTCTGCGAATCCCGGCACAGCTATCAAGGAACTAACGCCGGCAATTCCGGCAACTGTTACCAAATTTTTGAACAAACTTTTGCGATTGAGTGAAGTCATGACTTTCTAAGCCTCTAAGTTGTTTTCAAAAGTACGTGAAGCGAAGCTATCCCGTAGGGAATCGCCCGAAACTACCGATGGGAGGGTGTACTGCCTTTCCTAAACAAGTTGATCAAACCAAACGCACCCAGGGCACCCAGCCACCCGAAATTGTTGGGGCTATCGCGCCGATCACTCAAAACTCCTGAATTAGTATCAGCCGAAGTCGATGTGGTACCGGTTGTACCGGTTGTGCCGGTGCCACTCGTACCGGTTGTACCGGTTGTGCCGGTGCCACTCGTACCGGTTGTACCGGTTGTGCCAGTGCCACTCGTACCAGTTGTACCGCTTGTACCCGTACCAGTCGTATCGGTTGTACCCGTACCAGTCGTATCGGTTGTACCCGTACCAGTCGTATCGGTTGTACCGCTTGTACCCGTCGTACCAGTCGTACCGCTTGTACCCGTACCAGTTGTACCGCTTGTACCCGTACCGCTTGTACCGCTTGTACCCGTACCAGTCGTACCGCTTGTACCGCTTGTACCCGTACCAGTCGTATCGCTTGTACCCGTTGTACCCGTCGTACCAGTCGTACCGCTTGTACCCGCACCAGTCGTACCGCTTGTACCGCTTGTACCGGTGCCAGTCGTACCGCTTGTACCGCTTGTACCGATGCCAGTCGTACCGCTTGTATCGGTGCCAGTCGTACCGCTTGTACCGATGCCAGTCGTACCGCTTGTACCGCTTGTACCGCTTGTACCACTTGTACCGGTGCCAGTCGTACCGCTTGTACCGCTTGTACCGGTGCCAGTCGTACCACTTGTACCGCTTGTACCGGTGCCCGTCGTACCGCTTGTACCCGTACCGGTCGTACCGCTTGTGCCCGTCGTACCGCTTGTGCCACTGCCGACGCTACCGCCTGTACCCCCGCCTGCACCTCCAGCACCGCCCGACTGGGCAGAAGCAGGCACTGCGAAGGAAACCGTTGCTAAACCTAAAGTACAAGCGCTTGCTAAAACAGTTTTCAACAATTTAGAAGATTTCATGGTAATGCTTGCTTTTACGTAGAGTCTTGCGATCGCTTGTGATGCCAAAAATGCAGGGTCAAATTGACAGCGTAACGTGCAAATTTTCTAACCTTCGCTGCGGAATAATGAAGGTAAGGGAGCAAATTTAGTCCCGTTTCCTTGATGATTTTTCCCTGATTAATTACACCGCCGCGTTAACAGTTTATAAGCTATTACGTATGCTTCAAGTTCGCCATTCATCTTTAGGAATATTTGACAAAATGGCTTTTTATTTCAGGTGGTGGATGAAATTTGATTGAGCGACAGACTAGCTTAATCAAATTTTGTGTGCGGGGTAGAGAAACCAGGTTGATATGAAAAATTTTGGGTGGAGTAACGAGACATATACGAATTAACTGGCTTTCTCAGACAAGGACCCGCTTCTTCCTATGAATTTTCCCCGGATGCAGGTGCTTTGAGGCAGAAATTGTTGATTTTCTCACCGTCAATTTTGGTTTAGCACTCCGCCAGATGAGTTAGTTTAATTTTTTTTGAGCGCTATTTTTTATTAACTTGCGGCTGACAATTTGGGCACTGGCAGAATACCCCTCAAACTTTCTTTCCCAGGAAACTAAATTATCTCAAAACGCGCCAGCGACCGCTCCAAGTCGCAAAAGCGCCTGCTACCCCGCAACAGCAAGGCTTGTGACTGGGATTGGAGTTGTCTCGAACACGAAGGCGAACTGAGGGCTATGCGAGTTGTGGTCGCGCGACATGAAATTAACCAGCGGCTACACTCGGCAGAATTGCTTGTAAGTGCGATCGGGCAAACTCTGATATAGTAAAGCCACAGGTATGCCAGAGAGCGCTTGTTCTCTAACAAATTTTCCAACGAGAGATCAACTATGCTGCATCGAATTCTTGCCAGAAGTCGCTATCTAATGTTAATCGCTGTATTCGGTTCTTTTACAACGTCTGTGACGCTTTTGATCTACGGTGCCCTGGAAACCGTCATTACCATCGGCCACACAGTTACAGTACCGGTTTCCAGCGAAAACTCCAAACAACTGATTCTGTCTGGCATCGAAGTTGTAGATTTGTTTCTCCTCGCCACAGTATTTTACATTACTGCACTCGGACTTTACGAGCTGTTTATAGACGAGCGCATCAAAGTACCACACTGGCTGGAAATTCACACCATCGACGACCTGAAAACCAAACTCACCAGCGTGATTGTAGTCGTGTTGAGTGTATTGTTTCTCTCAGAGGTAGTTAGGTGGAACGGCGGAACCAACATCCTTCCCCTGGGAGCGGGTATCGCTTTAATAATCGCTGCGCTGACTTATTTTCTAAGTTCGCAAGTTAAAAAGCCGAAATCAGATTAATCGCTGTTTGAGCAAGGAAATTACCCAAATCCTGCCCAACCAGCAACGCCAATCTCATTGCCTTCTCGGAGCAGAATAAATTTAATATTACATCTGTCCTCAGAATGAGAAAACTGCGGTATAAAACTTGCTTTTAGAGAGAGGAAAGTAGTGGCTTCTAGTATATAACATTTAATTTGTGTTTAATAATTAGAGGTCATTATGCCAGAACAACAATTTGATACCTTACCTTCAGAAACACAAGGACTGCCCCAAGGAGCGAAACAAATTTTTCAGGCGGCTTTTAAGAGCGCTAGTGAAGATGGAATGAGCGCCGATGGTGCTACTAGCGTTGCTTGGAACAGCGTAAAATCTGAATACGTTCAAGGCGAAGGTGGCACGTGGCATCACAAGGGCGACGATACTAACCAAACCCGCAAATCTGTACAGTCTGGTGGCAATTAGTTATCAGCCATCAGTAAAATTGTGTCCGCTAACATAACCCCTATCCGTTGTTTAGTGAGGGCTTCATTCCTCAAATTTTGATGAGAACGAAGAATCCTCACTACCAACCAATTGCAGTGACGTTATTCTAGCGGGCCTGATATCGTCAGTCATTAGCAATGTACTCATCACTTGCGGTTAATGCTTTACGTTGATACCTGTTGGAATCGCGGTGGTACAGAAGTTAATGCAGCCTGTTAATCGGTTGCCCCATATCCCATTGCAATTCGGCTAAAACGAGCAAGCTAAATACCATTACGGTTCCCGTAAATAGGAAAGACCAACCGCCCGTGTAAGGCAAAATCAAAATCCCCAACAGGTGAAATAAACTTGCTGCTAAAATCGCGCGCGATCGCACGGCAAATCCAGTCCCCAAATACCCTATTCCGCTCATTCCCAACCACAGGGGACAGAGATTCGCCAACACTTTTCCCCAACGCAGAAAAATGGCTAAATCGGTCAGCAGCAATCCTAATAACATTAGTATTACCCAACCGTAAAGCACCCAAGCCAGGCGTTCTATTTTGACCCAAGAATATGTCATGCTTACCATTGCTGCTGTACCTACGAGGCTGAGCGCTGACCACAAACCTGCTTGCAGCATCCAACTCACAGAAAAAAATTGTGCTGTGCCGAAGATGGGTATTAACAGCAAGCTCCAAAGCAAGCAAGTTCGATCGAGACAAGTATAAAATTGTGAATAAAATCGATCTTTGCCAAGGGGAAACTGAACCTGCCAAAGCCCTTCTAAATCTTGAACCTCGATGTTAAGCTGTTTCGGGCGCAGAGGCGGAACTGAATAATTAAAAAAGGTCATATCTGACAATATTAAAATTTACCATCATTTGTTTAGGTACTATCTCACCAGCAATCGCTATATAATTGCAATCTGTCAATCGGATTAATATAGTTAATTTGATAATCTGTCCGCAGTAATAGTTATTCGCTCGCACCCGATAAAACAGCAAGAGAGAGATTGCACAAGTCGATAAAATAGCTCTTGCGACAGATGGCTGGGATATTAGTTATTCGATACTTTAAAAATAGTCAACTTTGTTACAGAATTTATGCTCACTTCATCCCATCCTCTGAAACAGGTATTCCACTGCCCGGAAGAATCGGATTTTTACGCGCACTGCTTGGAAAGTTTAGTGTTAAATGCTAGTGACAATTCTCGACTTATCGTAGAGTTTGGTTCAGGAGAGGGAAGTCCAGTTATTAAGTCTTTGCTGAGAAGTGATTTTGATGGGACAATACAGGGATTTGAGCTAAATAATGTAGCCTGGAAAATTGCTCAGTCTCAAATTAAGGAATATCAACTGAGCGAAAAATACACTGTCAACAATGGCTCTTTTTTTGATTCGCCTTTATACGAATCGGCGGATTGTGTCATCTCAAATCCGCCTTACTTGCCGGCGGTGGATGATAAGATTTACCAGCCGCTGTTGCACGGCGGGAGTGATGGTTCGACAATTGCTAAGAAACTTTTATCTTTGGGCTGCGATGAAGTTTTGCTGATGGTTTCTAGCTATTCTAATCCTGTGGGTTTGATAGATTATGCCTTGGATCGAGGCTACTCGGTTGCGAATTTTGAAATTGCACCTTTAACTTTTGGCTATTATAGTTCGGAACCCAAAGTGAAAAGCGCGATCGCCACTCTCAGAGAACAGGGAATGGCTTTTTATTCGGAAAACATCTATCTGCTGGCTGGAGTTTTGTTTAAGAAGCACCAAAAGTCGCAAAGAGATTTGTCGATCGAGCTAATTCAGTTAATGACAGCATTTTAAAATACAGCGCTGGTAGGGTGCTCCTGAGATGTTGAACTATTGTCAGCAACAGGCTTATTGAGAACGGTGCTATATCGTAGGGTGCGTCAGAGACTGATGCACCCTACGATATAGCTGTTAATTGTGCTCTGTGGCTTGGATCGATCGCACTACAGCAGCCGCAGCCCGATCGCCGATCGACTTCTCCTGATCGTACCCCAACACCAGCTCCCAAGCCTCCTGCGGGTATTTATCAACCAGCGGGATCGCGACTTCATCCAACATCCAGCGGCCGTGACGCTCATCTTCTTTGATGTGCAGTTCCCAATAACCCATCGCAGCTTGCGAGAGGCCCAAACGCTGGGCGGCGGCTAGATAATTGCGGTAAGCAACGGGCCCCGCCACCTCAAAATAAGTGAGTCCGCCGTTGTAGCGCAGAAAATGGCGCTTGCGTTCCGTCAGCAGAAAGTTGTGATTAATGCTTGCGAGCACTTGCCAAGGCACTAAATCGAAGTACGCTTCCGGTTCTGTACTCATCCCAAATTCAGCCAGCATTTGGGCAAAAAAGGTCGAATGCTTGCGGGGAAGGCGACCGCCGCCGTATTCTTCAATCAGCACTCGCGTCAGCGTGCACTGAATTTCGTTGCCGGCACCGCCGAGGATGCGAGAAAGGCGGCTGGCTTCCACTAAACCGTCGAAGGACGCGATCGCCAACAGGTGTTTGTATCCCTCTTCAGTCATCTGTTCCCGCTGGTAGCGATCGAGCTCAGTTAGGGGAGGATCGACATCGGCGGCCGCGCGATCGCGCAGGGCTTGCTTGACATCCGGCAATTTTTGCAGCGCTGCAACGTCGATTTGCGCCAGTTCCCACTGCTGCCAAGGTTCCTCAATGCGATCGCGCACGGAACGCAAATAGTGCGATCGTTCGTTATTGTAACGGCGCAAATCGTCGTACCAAAACAAGTTGAGGCGGTTGATGCGGTAAAGTACGCGCTGCAAGAAGCGGTGAGCGGCCTCATCGCCCGGTTCCTGTTGGTAAGCTGCTTGAATTGCGTAGGCGATCGCGCTTTCAAAATCGCTGACAAGTAACGGTTTTGCCGCCACCGTCTTGTCTAAATCCTCGACTTCTAGCAAATTGACAAATTGCCGATCGGCTGCTTCGTAATTTGGGGGTGCGGGTTGCTTTTTGGGAAGACTCGGCGAGTCGGAAGAAGGAAGTATCTCTAGGGTGTTTTGCATGGAATAAAGTTATGCTAACTCTAATTATTGTGCTGCCTGCCCAAACAGCCAACCGTTGCAGATTGCTGAGGATAATGGCTACTTTTCTTGAAGATAGCTAATCTATCAGCACGATACACCTTTCTATTGATAGAGATTTGACAGAAATCAATTTGGTCACAACTGCCCCGATTCATTCCGAAAGCAGGGTGACTGAGGGAGACTCGATCAAGCTGTGCAAAGTAATTGGGGCTAATATCTGGGCATCTTTTGCAGCCGGCACTGTTTCCCGCCACGCTTTGATACCGCCTGAAAGGACAACAACATTCAGGCTAATATCCTTAATCTTATTAGTCTCGTTTCCTCCTGATTGTTGGGAATACCGAGCAACTTTTTCCAACTGTTTGTATGCTTTAACCGATCGCCCTCCTCTGGCACAATAAAGTACAATTATTGGCTGAGTTCGATCTGATTTAACCCTTGCTTTTACAATGGATTGAATCTGCTTGACACCGAACCCCATCTCAATATCAATTATGGGAACTAGGGGACTTTCACCGATGCGGTCTTCCGCGTATTCTTCGGGCGATCGCACATCTATCAAAATCACTGGTTTCAACTTACCGTGCTGCAATTGGGCAACAGTTACTTGTTTCGTATTTAAACTGGCGATAAAAGTTAGGATATCCATGTGATGAAATAGGGCAACTGCACTCAGAGAAGCAACACTCGTCAAGCCAAAACCCATAATTACTCGCAAAAGGCGTGAATAGCGATTAATACCTGGTTTTGCATTTTCATCTAGCATTTTTCATCATCCTTGAAAATGGATAGAACATTTGTCCGACATATCCAGCAGGTATAGAATCAGAGATTCCATATTTATGAGGCATTTTTTTCGCTGGCATATACATAGTGCCAAATAGCAAATCTAACAGTGGCAACTGAACAGCAAAGTTTTTGGTGTTGATTTCAGGAATTTTACTGTGATGCCAGTGATGAAATTGTGGGGTCGCTACGAACCATTTTAGGATGCCAAATTTTAATTTAATATTAGAATGAATTAAAAAAGCGAGCGCCGCAGAATAAAGAGCATAAACCACCAAACTCTCCTTAGTAAATCCCAACCAGTAAAGAGGCATAATTTTGCAAATCTGAGTAAAGATTTGCTCGCAGGGATGAACCCGCACTGCAGCTAACCAATCCATGTATTCAATGCTGTGATGGACTGCATGAAATTGCCAAAGCCAGGGTACTTCATGCAGTAGTCTGTGAGCAATATAATATGCCATATCTGAAACGATAACTGCTTCTACCAACTGCAACCACACAGGTTGAGAAGCTACTTTGCTTTGCAATTCCTGGTTGAGTAAATTAGTCATCAGCGACAAACTTACAGTCACAAAAATAGCCCCGGATTTGCCAATAAAGTGACCTGTAAAAAAATAAGTGGCATCGGTTGCCCATCCGATACGGAATATCTTTTGCTTGTGCAAGGATAAGACTCTTTCGAGGGGAATGAAGATGCAAGCTAAGATGATAAACCCTTTGACAATTTCTGGCATAATTTTGGTCGCGATTTACTTATTCACTTCTACTGTCCCATCACCGCAAGCTAATTTCCCGTTAATATTTCTTGGCTCAGCAGGTGGAGTTAGACTATCAGATTTGGCGATACATAATATAGTTAGCATCGTACTTGTATCGGCAGCTTTCTTAGCATTGGCAAGAGGAGTGGGTACTAAAAACACAGCTCCGACAAAGCTCTTGGTATCCTTTTGTACCGTGCGGGCTACGCCGTAACTAAATGCAGCTTTTTTACCAGCAATTACTGAATAATTGTAGTTGGTTGTTTGAGACTTAATGCCAAGTCCTAAAGCATCAACAGAAGTAGCAAAAACACCTTGTTCGGCAAAATAAGCTTGTTGAGCGCGGTTCATTGAGCCAACATATTGTCTAGCTTCTGACTGGTTAGGTCTATTACCGCCACAAGAAGAATTGAGCAGATTCGGCAACGCGATCGCACCAAGTATTATGCTGCCCAAAGGAAAATAAATAAAAGTGATTCTCAGTAAAGTTCCTACCCATGATTTACGTTTTTTCTCAGGAAGAATGTTTTTTTCTAAAGATTCCGCTTTTTTATCGAGTGCATCGAGTTGAGGATTTTTCTTAAGCTGCATGATTGTTCTTCAAATGTGTTAGCCGATTAGTTGTCCAGCGAGTAATGGTTGGAGGAGAGGCGCGACGATATTCAGGTTTCAGGTAAATGCCTCATTGAGGTTAAACTGAATATATTACTGAGTGCGGCGGGGTATGCAAACCTCGCATATTGTGCCTTGCTTCTACTCTATCTCTATTAAATCACCAGGCTATTTGAGAACTCGACTGACTTTTCATCGACTTCTCATCGACTTTAGACATCACTGGCATTTAATAGGGCGTGTGACTATAATCGAAGAAATAATTAGAGGAACGGTAAGTTATGGCAGTGCAGTTGCTCAAAAGACTTTTCACCGTAGAAGAATACCATCTGATGGGTAAAGCTGGTATTCTTTCAGAGGGCGATCGCGTAGAATTGATAGAAGGAGAACTTGTTCAAATGGCCGCAATTGGAACTCGTCACGCAGGTTGTGTTAACCGCATTACCCGACTCTTTTGCCGGCTTCCAGAAGAAAGGGCGATTGTGACTGTACAAAACCCCATTCAAGTCAGCCAGCGAACCGAACCGCAACCCGATTTAGTATTGCTGCAACCTCGTGCCGATTACTATTCAACCGCCCATCCTGTCCCATCCGAAGTTTTACTGTTAATAGAAGTAGCTGACACTTCCATAGACTATGATAGAGATGTGAAACTTCCTATTTATGCCCGATCGCAAATTCAGGAAGTATGGATTGTCAATTTACAGGAAAACTGCTTGGAAGTTTACCGCCAGCCAACGGTTAACGGTTACAGTTTAATGCTGAGGTTTTGGCGTGGCGACGAAGTTTCGCCGCTGGCTTTTCCCGAATTTGTAGTTAGTGTGGATTTGGCGATCGGGTAAATAGGGATTATTTGCAGTCAAGGCGATCGCCAAAATACTCCTGATACAACCGACATCTCGGAATGCAATGATTTCCATCCAATTTCACCAACCCCATACTGTTTAATTTAAACCCCAATTCTGACCTCAATCTAACTGGCTGAGAAACACTAACAATCTCTCTCATCGCCTCCATTAATTCCGAATATTTCTCTAAATTCCATAAATGTCGCCGCAAATGATCGCTGTAAATTCCCGCTTCAGTTGCAGATTCTTTCACTAACCGATCTAAAGTCACATCTTGACGCGAAATATGATACATTCCTAGGCGCACTAAATAAGGATTTCCGCCCACTAACCCCATCAATTCGCCAACTTCATTCCCACTCCAATTCAATCCGTGCCGTTTAGCCAAATCTTGCACTTGCTGCGAATTAAACTCCGGCAAGTCTATCGGCAATCCCACATTAAAGGGTGATTTGTTCACGTCCAGCGGGATATAAACTTCCGTAGAATGCACCACAATCAAACGAAACTTTTTCCAAATATCTCGCCGTTTTGCTTCTTCGTGCAAAGCTCGCAATAACCCAAAAAAGTCGTCGGCAATTTCCGGCGATTCAAACAGGCGATCGCTCTCATCCAAGCCTAACGTCAGAGGTTTTGAGGATTCAGACAGCAAATACTGTTCAAAATAAGCCTTGCAGCACTGATTGCTGCCAATCAAATCGGCTAATTCCCAACACTTGGGCAACTGCTCCAGCATTCCTAACTCTTGACCGATGCTAGCACAAAACCACTGCAAAAATGTATCTGAATTAGCGAATATTTTCCGATTTGCTAGCTGAAAACTCAGCGCTACCGTGCGAGAACCTTGCTGTTCTGCATGATGCAAAATCCTCGCCATCAAAGAAGTTTTGCCCATTTGTCTGGGTGCTTTGATGCGGATTAGCGCTCCCGGTTGGGCGATCGTCTCGTAACAGCGGGATTCGATCGGAGGGCGATCGATATAAAAACGAGAAGCTATTTCAACTTGTCCTCCCGGCAATTCTGGCGGCGCTGCTGGCAGGGGTTGAATTATTGACTGTTTGGTGCTAGTAATTGCGTTCCATTCTACAGCTAATTCATGGTCGGCCGTTAACGATGTGCGACCTTCTTTGATAATGGTTAAAATTTGTGATAATAACTTAAATGAGTCGCCAACACCTCGCCACAGCCAGGGCTGAACTCCTGCTAAATAGCTCAGTAAATCAAAAGAAAGCGGTATATTTAATTCAAGTAAAATCGGTAAGATTGCGGGTTTGTGAGCCGTTAAATTGTGCAATTCTTTGGCTAGCTGCACTTGTTCCAATATCATTTCGCTAGCCGCCGATTCTTGGGAAATCAGCAACAGCAAATAATCGCAACGCTTTAAATATGAGGCTGAGTCGCTGCTGTTGTTAATAAAAAAGACTTCGTGGCCTCCCGCACTCAAAGCTTGGTGTAACTGCTGGGAAAGGGTTTTGTGTGAGGTCGATCGAGCGTTGGCTAAGCCCTCAAAGACGATCGCCACTTTGGCCCTCACCAGCACTACCTCCTCTGGCTCTGAATTCGCCTCAAAATCGGCTATATCGCGCCATTCCTGCCCCAATCCGCGACAAATTTCGATGAAATTGGCATAATCCACAGGTTTGCCATTCAAAAAATGGCTGACAGTAGATTGCGCCATCCCTAAATCCTCAGCCAAGATTTTCTGACTGGGAAAGCCATTTCTCAGGAGACAGGATTTAACTGCGCGAATGCACTCTTCGCGCACCCTTAGCGATCGTGGCATTGCTTATCACAATCAAAACACTGAAACCATCATAAATGCGAACCGTCCCTAAAGTCGATGAAAAGTCGATGAAAAGTCGATGATTTTTCCAATAACTCAGTCGCCAACTCAAATAGCCACCTGATTAGATGAGAAATAACAAGGTTGAATCCCATCACAACGAGGTAAAAGCATTGTGTATTCTATCCTAATTTGGTCGCTGGCCTCAGCCACTAATCAACCAGGTTTCGCCTTCACCCCGCCCCTATTATGGTTGCTGCTCGGAGTTGTGCTTAGTGCGATCGAGCTATTAATCATTAAAACTCAGCCCCAAAAATACAGATTTTACCTGCTAATGATGGGAGCTTCAGCTTTAATTGAATCCTTTATTTTGTGGAGAGGAGCTGTAGCATTTCAGTTTAGTTGGGCGAACATAATGTATGAAGATTTTGACTGGCAAATCTTCTACTGGATGGGGATAGCCCTCGCGCTGAGTATCTGGATTCGACCGATTTTCATTGTTCGCAAAAAGTTTGTCATTCCCGAAGCAACCGAAGCGACAACAATCTCCGAAATTTTCCCCGGAGAAACCGGAATGGTGATTTATGAAGGGGCTTCGTGGAAAGCTCGCAATGAAGATTCCCAAGGGGCGATCGCACCCCGACAAAAAGTTTATGTTTTGCGCCGCGAAGGAAACACGCTGATTGTTGTACCTGACAGATTAATTCACCTCAACGGCTAAATCTGAGTTAGCTCTTTTATGACTCGGCGATTGAAATCGCTTCTTGCCAAACAAATTCCGCCTTCGCGGACTAAGAAATTAGTATCAACTGTCAACTGTTAACTATTTACCAGGAGATTCATTATGTATCAGTATTTTTTGATGGTGTTGTTTGCAATTACCGGAGTATCTTTAGCCAGCAGCGTCAAAATCGTCCGTCAAGGAGATGAGGCTTTAGTTGAAATTTTCGGAAAGTACGATCGCAAGAAACTCGAACCTGGTTTGACTTTTTTAATTCCCTTCGTCGAAACAGTCGCCTATAAACAAACTCTGCGCGAGCAAATTTTAAACCTGCCACCGCAACAATGCACGACGCGCGATCGCGTTGCCGTCACCGTTGAATTTATTGTGTACTGGCGAATAATTGACTTAGAAAAAGCGTCTTACAAGGTGCAGAATCTCAAGGAAGCGATGTTAAATATGCTGATTCTTTCAATTCGGACTCACATTGCGACATTAGCTCTGGAGGAACTTTACACGGCTCGCAATGAAATCAATAATGCTTTAGTCGAGGAGTTGGATACAACGACAGATCCTTGGGGTGTGAAGTTTACCAGAGTGGAATTGCGCGATTTTGCGATCGGCAGTAAAGTGATTCAGCCCACATCCATTGACCGGAAAGAAGTACAAAAGCTGCGAGCTTAGAGATTAGTATTTCCTCCTTTTCCTCGTTACCAGGCTCTTCCTGGTAACGCATATACAGAGCCTCTGCTTCGCCGACTTTAATTCGCATTGTATATACCATTTAAGGAGACAATACCATGACTAAATATCAAAAATCAAGTATTAGCAATTCAGGTTATAAAGGTTGCGGATGCTTATTGCTTTTAATGGGCATTGGAGTAATTGGCGCTATCGCTCTGCCATCATTTCTGGGTGATAGCACGCACGATAAGTATATGACATCGTATATGACATTTCAAGCGCAAGAGTATGTTAGCTCAGTGAACCGAGGTCAGCAAGCATATTTTGCAGAAAAAAATGCTTTTTCCAGTTCTGTTAAGGCTTTGGGAATGGGCATTGAAACAGAGACAACACATTTCAAGTATTCAATTCGTGCCACTAAGAAAGCAGCATTTAATTATGCAGTAGCAAAGGGCAACAACTCCAAAAGTTATGTCGGTGGTGTTTTTCTTGTGCCTGCTAAAAACTTTGAGCCAAATGCTGCTAAAGAGGAAAGAACTACAACATCCATATTGTGCCAAGCTGATTCTCCCGGTACAATTAAACCAGCGGAACCCACCTATGAAAATGGTAAAATTGCTTGTAGCAAAGGCACAAAAAAATGGTCCCAATAATCTAAGTAGACGCAATATAATGACGATCGATTACTAATATCAAATCGACATTCAATTGATATTTGCCGGACTAAAGTCTTTACTACAAACAGAGAGGATACAAAACTATGAGTAAACATAGTTCTAAATCAGCTAGCATTGAATCTAATGGTTGTCGATGGTTAGTGAGTTTAATCGTGATGGGAGTATTAGCTTCGGTAGTTGTGCCATCCTTTCAGGTTAGGGTTAGGATCAACAAGCAATGGGAACCCAGAGATTATATTAGCTTAATCAACAAACGTCAGCAAGCCTATTTTGCAGAAAAAAGTGTTTTTAGCGCTTCTGTTAAGGCTTTAAGAATTCGCATTATTAAAACCGAGACAGAAAATTACAAATATTCCCACCATACAACAAAAAAAGCAACATTTAATTATGGAGTCTCAAAGCATAAAGATCTTAAAAGCTTTGTCGGTGGGGTTTTTGTAATTCCTGCTCCACAAGTTGAGTCAAATGCTTCTAAAAATCAAATAACGACCACATCTATATTGTGCGGATCTTATTCTGCTGGTACAATTAAACCACCAGAACCAACTTATCAAAATGGTAAAATTGCTTGTGCTACAGGCACCATGCAAATGCCACAAACTTATGACTAGAGGCTAGATCATGACAGTCGATTACCAATATCAAATCGGCGGCAGTCTCCCCCAAAATGCACCTACTTATGTAGTGCGACAAGCTGACTCAGAACTTTATCAAGCCCTCAAAGCCGGAGAGTTTTGTTACGTCCTCAATTCCCGACAAATGGGCAAATCCAGTTTGCTGGTGCGAACTGTACAAAAGCTCTCCGCTGATGGCATTGCCTGTGCTACGATCGACCTTTCGGACATTGGCAACCAGCAAGTCTCTCTAGATAAGTGGTACGGCGGCGTCGCTTACAAGCTATTGTGCAGTTTCAACCTGTTTAACCCAGTCGAGTTTATGACTTGGTGGCGGGAGAGAGAGTTGATGCCCCCGGTGCAGCGCTTAGGAGAGTTAATTGAAGAGTTGCTGCTGGTTAAAATTTCTCAAAACCTGGTCATTTTTATTGATGAAATTGATAGCGTTCTGAGTTTCCAAGAACCGCTAGATGATTTTTTTGCATTAATTAGATGTTGCTACAATAAACGCGCTCACAATTCAGAATACCAGCGCATTACATTTGCTTTGCTGGGAGTAGCTACGCCATCTGATTTAATTAGCGATGCAACTCGCACGCCCTTTAATATCGGCTTGGCTATTGAATTGAACGGTTTTAACTTACAGGAAGCTCTGCCTTTAGCCAAGGGATTTGAGGGAAAAGTAGACAATCCTCAAGAGGTTTTAAAAGAGATTTTGGATTGGACTGGAGGGCAGCCATTTCTGACTCAAAAGCTTTGCAAGCTGATTTTGCACAATATAAAAAGCTTAGCATCGGCTTCTATTATATCAGACTCAACGGATGAAAGCAAAACTGAAACTTTTACTACAAATCAATTATTAATTAGCGAGATAGTGCAATCTCGTATTATTGATAATTGGGAATCATCCGATGAACCTGTACACATCAAAACAATTCGCGATCGCCTTCTCAGAAGTCAGCACCGCGCCAGTAGGTTATTAGGACTATATCAAAAAATATTGCCACTTTCAGAACCCCCCGATTGTAGGGGCGGTGCCCCCGTGCCCGCCCTGGCAGGGGGGATCTGCGCCGATGATACTCCCGAACAAACTGAATTGCGGTTGAGCGGGTTAGTAGTAAAACGAGCCGGCAAATTAACCGTATCCAACCGCATTTACGCAGCTATATTCAACCATAACTGGGTAGAAAAAGCACTCGGCGACTTACGCCCCTATGCTGAATCCCTAACAGCATGGATAGCTACAAATTGTCAAGACGAATCTCGCTTGTTGCGCGGTCAAGCACTGGAAGATGCGCGACAGTGGGCGGCAAATAAAAGCTTGAGCACCCAAGATTATCAATTTTTAGGTGCGAGTCAAGAAGCGGAATTTGCCAAATTTCGCTATCAAGAAAAACAGCATCAAGCTGAAATAGAACAACTGCGTCGCGAAAAAAAGTTACTACAGGAACTAAGCGAAGCACAAAACCAGAAAAAAGCGATTGCAGTTAAACTTTGGCGGGAGCAACAACTGAGAGTGCAAACAGTTACAGGAGCCGCAGCCATATTAATATCAATCCTGATAGTAGCTTTTTGGGTAAAACCGTCCATCGAAGAAAGAAACAACAAAATTCTCACTCTCAGTTTGCTATCAGAAACGCTATTTGCTGCAGATAAAAAAGAGGAAGCTCTGCTAGAAAGCATCAGAGCTGTTACAGAAATGAAACGATCGCTCGGAGTCAGCTCAGATATTCAGATGCGAGTGGCGATCGCCCTCGAACAGGCAGTTTACAACTTTCGGGAACGCCGCCACTTGCAGACTCAAGCCAGTACCCTTGCTTTCGCGAGTTTCAGTCCCGACAGTCAAACGATTGTGACTGCTACGGATGATAATTATATCAAACTTTGGCAAACTAATGGAACTTTGCAAGCAACATTAACAGGGCATACGGATAAAATTATCAGGGCCATCTTCAATCCTAGCAGTCAGATTATTGTCTCAGCAAGCGACGACCAAACTGTAAAAATTTGGCAAAAGAATGGCAAATTGATCCACAATTTAAAAGGACATAGCGCTCAAATAACAAGCCTGTCTTTGAGTCCAGATGGTAATATTATTGCTTCTACCAGTGCCGATGGCACTGTTAAACTCTGGAAAATCAGCGGTGAAGAATTGGCAACTTTTCAAGTGGAGCGAGGTTGGATAACCAGCGCGAGTTTTAGCCCAGACGGTCAGATAATTGCTGCGGCTGGTACTGATGGCACTGTTAAACTTTGGAGCTTGAGAAAGGTTACGGAAAAGTTGCAAAAACAGCAGTCAATCGAAGCCAGCACTGATATCAAATTGCTCCGAACTTTACAGATGGAAAGTGATAAAATTATGAGTGTAACTTTCAGTCCCGATGGAGCAATGCTGGCGGCTGCAAGTGCTGGAGGAACTGCGAGAATTTGGAGCAAAGAAGGCACACCGCTAAGTATTTTAAAGCATACAACTGGAGTGACAAATATCAGCTTTAGTCCCGACAGTCAAATGTTGCTATCTGCAAGCACAGACAAAATGCTGAGGTTGTGGAACGTTGACGGTACATTGCTCAAAACTTTAAAAGGTAACAAGGATGCTGTGTGGAGTGCGAGTTTTAGTCCAGACGGCAAAGCGATCGCTAGTGCTAGTGCTGACGGTACGGTGATGCTGTGGAATTTTAATCTTGACGATTTATTGCAGCAGGGTTGTAATGGAGTCCGCAATTATTTGCAGACAAATCCGATCGCAAATCAAAACAATCGCCACCTCTGCGATGGGATTGGAACTCAGTCGGAACTCACGCAAAAAAAACCGGGTTAAGAGTCAAAATGTTGAGTTTGGCAGCAAAGTATCTAGGCAGAAACTGGCTTTTTGACCACGAATTTCTTGAGGGTACCCGCCACGTGATTTATCCGTAGAATCAATCGAAAATCGAAAATCGAAAATCAGAAGAGCCCCCGCATTTATCCCTGGGGTCAATCTAAAATCTAAAATCTAAAATCTAAAATCGATTGACCGCCCCTGCGTCTAGGGCTGATATGGTTTAATTTGGTAGCAGCTAATAGGTAATAGGTCAGCCCGATCGGTGTATTCAACTCTAGAGCAAAAGTACCAGCGCCTGCAAAAAGACTTAACAGGCGGAGTCATCGCCCTGGGCGGCATTTTCTGCACGGGTACTCTTTGGTATTGGCAGGTGGAAAAATGGTCTTTGCTAGATGCCGCTTACATGACAGTATTTACCCTAGCAACTGTGGGCTACGGTGAACTTCAGCCCCTCGGCCAACGCGGCCGAATGTTTACCATATGCCTGATTTTGATGGGGGTGATTGTGATTGGTTTCATCGTCAACCGCTTTACAGAAGCGCTGATTGAAGGATATTTTCAAGAAGGAGCAAGAATTAGGCAGCAGCGGCGATTGGTAGATTCTTTGATCGGGCATTACATTCTCTGCGGTTTTGGGCGCACTGGCCGCCAAATTGCCTTGGAATTTCAGGCCGAATATATCTCTTTTGTGGTGATAGATTCGGCGGTACAGTCGGTTGAGGCTGCTTTGGCGCTGGGGTACACGGCTGTCCAAGGAGACGCGACTCTGGACGAAATTTTGCTGAGTGTGGGGATCGATCGCGCAATTTGCATAGTAGCAGCTTTGCCTTCGGACGCCGAGAATTTATACACTGTCATGTCAGCGAAAACTCTGAATCCGAAGGTACGGGCGATCGCCCGCGCCACCACAGAAGAAGCCGTAAAGAAGTTGCAGCGGGGCGGCGCCGATGCCGTCGTATCCCCCTACATCACCGGCGGAAAGCGGATGGCGGCGGCAGCTTTGCGGCCTCAAGTTATGGATTTTTTAGACGGTGTTTTGACCGGCACCGATAGTTCTTTTTACATGGAAGAATTTCTGGTCGATCCCAATAGTTGTGTCTACGTCGGGGAAACTTTGAGAAATGCCAAGTTGCGATCGCAATCGGGGGCCTTGGTTTTAGCGGTGCGGCGCGCTGGCGGGACTTTGATTGTCGGGCCTACCGGAGAAACTGCGATCGAAGGAGGAGATATGCTGATTTGTTTGGGCACCGCCGAACAACTGCGAACTCTCAATCAAATCCTCAGTCCCCTGAGTTTTCGCCTCCCCCGACCTCCCAAGTAGAAGTAGTACGATCAATCGCAATTTAAACCCGCCGCTGCTGCTGTCGGAAATTCGATCGGCACAAAAGTCACCCCAAACTGCTCCTGAGAACACTTGACAATATGCACTAATATCGGACTAAAATTTTTGCGCGAGCCCGTTTTGTCAAACTGAATTGTTCCGGTGGCTCCGGTGACGCTAAAATCTGGATTGGCAATAGTTTTTTGCATCCCTTCGCGGCTGGGTTGCTGCTGCTCTTCTATGGCTTGAATCAGCGTCTTAGTCGCATCGTAGGTTAATGCAGTTCGGTGACTGACATTTCCTTCCCAAAGCTTGCGAGTATCCTCAAGGAATTTGCGGTCGGGAGAGTTTAAATGATGCCAAGAAACTGCGACCGCCATTTTCTCAAAAGACGGTAACTTAGCAGCAGCTTCTAAGGTGTTTTGACTGTATATTCCCCCGGTTCCGACTACCCAATTGCGGTCTTGATTGGCTTGGAAAAGTGCCATCGCATTCTTGATGGCGATCGGGCCGTGACTCGGACTTAAAACGATCGTTGTTTTCTCTGTTTGCCTGACTTCTTGTATGGCTTTTTTAACATCAAAATCGCTTTTTGACAGATCGAATTCGGTGATTTTTGCAATATTTCCTCCCCGTTCTCTAAACTGTTTTCTGAATTCTTCCCAAAAAGAGGAAGTTGATTCGCTGCTGGTGCTGTAGAAACCCGCTGCTGTGGTTTGACCTTTTTTTTCAATCAGATATTTCACGAATACTTCAACACTAACTTTAGTCCGAGGCACAGTCCTAAAGAAAAATTTTCGGGGTTTTTCTGTGGCTGCTTCCGTCGTACTGCCGGGGGAAATTAATACTAAATGATTTTGGTTGTAAATATCGACTGTATGGGCTGTCATTGCGTTAGTGTAGTGACCGATCGCGCCCAAAACACCGCCCAGTTTGACTAGGGAATTAGCGCGGGCGATCGACTCTTCTTTTAGATTGGCATCGTCAGCAATTATGACTTGTAAACCTTTTCCTTTAATAGCTTGATTTTCTTGAAAGTCTAAACCGTTTAGGTTGCGATCTATCTCTGAATTGAATAATTTTAAATTAACTTCCGTTTGCGCTTGAGCAACCCCCCGCAAGATTTCTTTAGGCAAGTCGAGCTCGGCTGTACCTTGTGCGTTTTTGCGAACGGGAACGATTACGGCGAGCGTGTAATAATCTGCTTTTTTAGCCTTTAATAAGGCATTATTCATGTAAATTAAAGTTTCGGGATCTTTGCGTTCTTCTTCACGCCACGACCTTTTAAAGTAATTAAATGCTTCCCGATAGTTGGATTTTGCAAATTCATTAACTCCTGCTTGCTTTAATCGAGGAGTTGAGGATTTTAGGAGAGATTCTTCGCCGCAGCTTAAACCATCACCTTGCACTAAAAGACAAGTTTTTGGGGTAAGAATGTTGTGGATAAAAAGGGCGATCGCAATTCCAGCCATAATTCCTGCAATTCCCAGCAGTCGGCGAAAGTGCGATCGAGAAAATCCAGAAAATCGATTGCGTTTCGGCGATGGCGATTGAGGTACGATTGAATGATTATCTTGCAACTGTTGCGGTACATTCAAATTCTGTGACAGTGGGGGCGGCGGGTGTAAGGTTGCGATCGAATTCAAAGCCTGCAAAACATCAGCAACAGATTGGTAGCGATCGGGGAAGTTGTAGCGCACCATTCTGTTTAAAATCGTTTCCATGCCGGCGCTAATCTGTACCATAGGGCGATCGTGAGTCGAGTAGCGCCAAACGATATCGCCCAGATGGGAATCTGTCAAGAAATCTTGAGCAGGACACAAGCCCGTGAGGCCTTCAATAGCGACAATACCTACAGAGTAAATATCGCTACAAAATTGAGGATTGCCAGCCAATTGTTCGGCAGGTGCGTATCCTCGCGTATAAATAGTTCGACTGATAGTCTCTCCCGAACCAGTTCGTTCTAAGGAACTGATTTCTTTGACCGCACCAAAATCAATCAGAACTATTTGTCGATCGCAATCGCGCCGAATTAAGTTAGAAGGAGTGATATCGCGGTGAATGACATTGTGTTCGTGAACAAAAGCGATAACTGGCAAGATATCCTGCAAAAATTCAACTACTTGCTCTTGAGTCCATTGAGTATTTGGAGCGAATTCTTGCCTCAGCGGATGTCCTTCAATGTATTCTTGAATTAAATAAAAATTGTCATTTTCTTGAAAGCTATCGAATAACTGTGGAATGCGCGAATGTCCGCCCAATCGGCGCAAAGCGCGAACTTCTCTTTCCAATCGCTGCTGTGCTTCTGGCAAGAGTTGCGGATCGCTTGGCTGCCTAATTTCCTTAACAACGCACAGGCGGTTATCCGGTATGTCTAAATCCCTAGCTGTATATGTCCTCGCAAACCCTCCCCGACCTAATTCACTGACAATTTGGTAACGTTGGCGCAGGATATCTCCTGGTTGCAGGCACATAGATTTTTCGCTATTTTTTTAACTGTCTGCGCTCTTCAAGGTTAATTTTACCGCATTTTTACAGCGAGTTCTGTTAAGTTTCTGTTAAGTTTTAGAAACACTAGCGATCGGCAAAGTAATTACAAATTGTGTTCCCTTTCCTCTTTAGCAATTTACCTCAATTGAGACTTGATTTTTGGCAACAATTTGACAAGCAATAGCCAGCCTCTATCTGGTATTTTTGCCATCGACAAAAGCCGCAATGCCATAGGTTTGCAGCATCGGACTTCAGTCCTTATTAAAATCCGAGGACTTTACTCCTGACTAAAAACCATAAAAATTGGTAATCAAATAGCTTCGTAGTCAATAGTTCAGTCCTCCTTAAAATCCGCGATGAAATAGGTTCCTAGTGAGGACTTCAGTCCTCCTTAAAATCCGAGGACTTGCATTCCTCACTAAAATAGGCAAACCATAGACAAGTCATGGAAAAAACAAAGGTTCTACAGCATTAATAAGCTATAGAACCCTTGAAAATATGTGTTTTATTGCAAGCCGATGGTGGGATTTGAACCCACGACCGTTCGATTACGAATCGAATACTCTACCCCTGAGCTACATCGGCACAGACAATTTTGAATTATAGCACAGCCTAAATGAAAAAAGCAAGGAGTTGTAGAATTTAATTCAAAACTCCACAACTCCTAGCTCACCAACAGTTAAACGGTCACTTCCGCGTCAGTTGAGCCGCCTCTGGCCCCGGAATAAACTAAACCCCGCTGCATATCCAGCGTCAGCATAGTTCCGTCCCGAATTACCCGCGTGGCATTCTTTACGCCCACCATCACCGGCACGCCCAAGCGCAAACCGATAATCGCGGCGTGAGAAGTCAAACTGTCCTCCTCCGTCACCACACCGGCTGCTTTCCGAATCATCTCCACAAAAGCGACGCTGGTGTGTTCCACTACCAAAATTTCTCCAGGGTGGAAATTTCCTACATCCGCCGCAGTGCGAGCAACCCTGGCCATGCCACTCACCGATCCCAAACCGACACCGGTGCCTTTGCCTAAAACTGCTGTCACTACCTCAACTTTGATCAAATCCGTCGATCCGGCAACCCCTTGCAGAGTACCGGCGGTCATCACCACTAAATCTCCGTCGCACACTAACTCTTTTTCCTGGGCGACTGTCATGGCAGAGTGAAATGTCTGGCCGGTGGAGGGCAAATCCAACACCAGCAAGGGTTTGACTCCCCATACCAATTGCAGTTGTCGGGCTACGTCTACGTGAGGAGTAACTGCCAAAATGGGAGTTTTGGGTCGGAACTTCGAGACATTTCGGGCTGTGGCGCCGGTTTTGGTCAGCGTCATGATGGCTGCGGCGTTCAATTGTTCGGAGATTTGGCTGACTGCTTGGCTGATACCGTTGGGGATCGATCGACCAATATCTTCTACATTCCTAATATTCCGTTTAATTCCTTCCCTCTCCATCCGCACCGCAATTCTCGCCATCGTCGCCACCGCTTCGACGGGGAACTTGCCGACAGCAGTTTCATTCGAGAGCATCACCGCATCAGTTCCGTCCAGAATCGCGTTGGCCACGTCGGAAATCTCGGCGCGGGTGGGACGGGGATTGTTGACCATGCTGTCGAGCATCTGGGTAGCGGTAATTACCGGAATACCCAGGCGGTTGGAGGTAGCAATCAGGCGCTTTTGCAAAATCGGCACGTCTTCGGCGGGCAGTTCCACTCCCAAATCGCCGCGGGCGACCATCACGCCGTTGCAAAGGGTGAGAATTTCCTCCATTTGTTCGATCGCCTCGTGCTTTTCGATCTTGGCAATCACCGGTACTTGCTTGCCCGCACTGGCAATGAGCTCTTTAATTTCGAGCACGTCTTGGGGATTTCGCACAAAGCTCAGGGCCACCCAATCCACACCTTGGTCGAGGCCGAACATTAAATCTTTGCGGTCTTTATCAGTCAGCGCCTTAATTGACAGGTAAACTCCCGGAAAATTCACGCCTTTGTTGTTGGAAAGCGGCCCGCCGACGACGACGCGGCAGTACAATTCCCGCGCTGCGCGGTCTACTTTTTCCACCAGCATTTCCACTTTGCCGTCGTCGAGCAGAATCACTGCTCCCTCTGGAACTTCGTCTGCTAGGGGGTCGTAGGTGACGGAAGAAATGAGTTCGGTGCCGGGAACCGGGCGGCTGGTTAAAATAAAAGGATCGCCGTTTTTGACCACTATAGAGCCTGTCTCAAAGCGCCCTAAACGAATTTTCGGACCTTGGAGGTCTTGGAGGATGGCAACCGGCTGGTTGAGTTCAAAGGACGTTTGCCGGATTAAGCGAATGCTGCGCTGGTGGTCTTCTTCTGTTCCGTGGGAAAAGTTGAGTCGCAAAGTTGTGGCACCGGCTTCTATGAGCTGGCGCAGCACTTGTGGGTCCGAAGTTGCTGGGCCAATGGTGGCGACGATTTTAGTCCGGCGTAGGGCTTTTGGCAATTGCATCAGCGGTGTTCTGGGGAGGCAGGTGGATTTCTTGTTTAAATTTCGGCTAACGTTTCATCTTTCACTACAAGCAATGACGCTAGTCTCAAGTCTTAAAAATTTTGATAGTCGTCAAAAAAGCAGGTATTGAACAATATATAGAATATCTGACTTTTTACCCATCGGTAATCTTTTCTCGGGCAGCGCGCTTTTTTGCAAATTTATCTGCTCTCAGGCTTGACATAAATACAAAGATACCCATTGATTTTATTGGGTCTGCAGAGTTCTTTTGGCTAATCTAGCACTGGTATCCTTGCACAACAGCAATACTTTCCTGGTTGTGCAGAGGCTAGTTTCTGGCGATCGAACTCTGTTCTTTCATAAAACTTTACTATTGTCCGGCTTGTATCTTATACTACGCAAGAGTGAAATATTAAGGAGTCTTAACAAAGATGTCGGAGGCAGGACGGCCGCTGACAGTGCCGAAAGAGTTTCTGAGTCCTCCCGGTGACTTTAATCCGACACTGCTGCTGTTTTTGAGTGCAGTAGCGATTATCGTGATTTCTAACTTGGGTTTCTGGTGTTGGGGATGGCCGCAGTGGTGCTGTTTTTCGCTGAATGTGTTGGCGTTGCACATGGCCGGAACTGTGATTCACGATGCGTCTCATAATGCAGCCCATCGCGATCGCACAGTTAATGCTATTTTGGGACACGGTAGCGCGCTGATGTTGGGTTTTGCTTTCCCGGTGTTTACGCGGGTACATATGCAGCATCACGCCCACGTCAATGACCCAGATAACGATCCAGACCATTATGTTTCGACCGGCGGGCCTTTGTGGTTGATTGCTGCGAGGTTTTTTTACCACGAGATTTTCTTTTTTAAGCGCAAACTGTGGCGGAAATACGAATTATTGGAATGGTTCCTCAGCCGTTTGTTTGTGATCGCGATCGTGTATATCTCGATTCAATACGGTCATTTAGATTACGTGCTGAATTTTTGGTTTTCTCCGGCTTTGGTGGTGGGGTTGGCCTTGGGGTTGTTTTTTGATTATTTGCCGCACCGTCCGTTTCACGATCGCGATCGCTGGAAAAATGCCAGAGTATATCCGAGTCCTATTCTGAATATCTTAATTTTGGGGCAGAATTATCATCTGATCCATCACTTGTGGCCTTCAATTCCTTGGTACAATTACAAGCCTGCTTACGAAGCTGTGAAGCCGCTGCTAGATGAAAAGGGTTCTCCTCAAACTTTGGGAATATTGGAAGGGAAAAAGGACTTTTGGAGTTTTATATATGACATTTTTTTAGGGATTAGGTTGCATCACAAAAAAGCGTCTGATTGACAAAAAACCCGGCTTCTCAAAGAAACCGGGTTTTTTTATAATAAAACCTTTTAACCGTATATCCCCAGGGCAGGTTTTGTACTGTATCAAATGCCGTAAAAAATAAACCCACCTGTAATGGTGAGTTAACTGTTAAATCAATCCCAAAGTGAATCTATTATTTATTTTTCCCCAGCCACCGCCACCGCTAAATTCCTATCGGGACGCAAATTTTGAGCTCCCCGCAAATAAGGATGATAAATTTCAGTATGTGCCGGCCAATTGACGTGAATTAAAAACCGAATGCAGCGTTCCAAAGCACCCTCAACGTGCATTTGCTGTACGTCCAACAAAGGAACATTGCACCAGTGAGAACGTTCGCGGGCGATCGCGGCCGGAAACACAGCATCTAAATCGCGAGTAGCAGAAAACGTAGCACTAATAATTAATTCTGGATTTATATCATTTTTTGCTTCTAATTCATCTAACAATTCTCTCACCGCTTCTCGAATTGCTGCCACCGAATTCTCGCTAGCAGTAGTTGCCCCACGAATCCCCCGCACTTGCCACTCCACGCAAATTTCCTCCATTTTAGTCAGTTGTCAGTTGTCAGTTGTCAGTTGTCAGTTGCTAGTTGTCAGTTGCTAGTTGCAATTACCTATTACTAATTACCAATTACCACTGCCAACTAACTACTGCCAAGTGCCAACTGACTATTTAATCACGGGCGATACATCCACAGCGGCAAACCGCTAGTAGAAAGCTCGAATTCCAGCAAATTATTGTAAGCTGAAAGCCCAGATATATCCAGACTACTCCCCAAGACGCGATTTAGGAAAGGTTTTTGTTTTTCTAGCGTGCAAGACTCGGTTTTTTCCGGGTCGAGGCCTGCGAGTTCGGCGGCAAGGCGGCGAGCGTCCTCTTCTGTTCCCAGCCGATCGACCAAACCCAATTCTAAGGCTTGCTGACCGGTAAAAACGCGACCGTCGGCAAAACTTTTGACTTTTTCAACAGCCAATTTCCGGGCTTCAGCAACGGTTTCCACGAATTGCTGGTAGCTGGTGTCGATCAAGTCTTGCAAAATTTGCTGTTCAGGATCTGTCAATTCGCGATCGAATGCCAAGATATCTTTATACGGCCCCGATTTAATCACCTGAAAAGAAACGCCTACTTTTTCTAACAGCCGTTCTAAATTGTTACCCCGGATAATCACGCCAATGCTGCCGGTAATTGTACCGGGATTAGCAACGATATGCTCGGCTCCCATGCCGATGTAAACTCCGCCAGAAGCTGAAATATTGCCAAAACTGGCAACAATTTTGACTTTTTCGCGCAGACGCTTGAGTGCGCTGTAAATTTCCTGGGAGTCGCCGACAGTGCCGCCGGGGCTGTCTATCCGCAGCAGCAAGGCGGGAAATTTTCGTTCTTCAACGGTTTTGAGAGCTTCTAGGACTCGTTTACGGGTTTCTCCGGCAATGGCTCCGGTGATTTCGATACGGGCGATTTGTTTGCGGTAGCGGGGCTTGAATGGCCAAATCATGGGCAGTTTTCGGGCAATGTTACGGATTTTTGTAGCTAACTCTTATAGTGTGACTCATCCGAGGGAAGAAGGCATTCGGATCGGGCAGAGGGAAGATTTTCGCCATCTGGCGTTCCCTCACTATCGGGATCTCCCACTCTCCGACTATCGGGTTCCTCTGCCATAAGTACGATCGAATTTAACTCAACACCACTATATAATAATTGTAAAAATTGCTTAACAAATCTACATCATTCTCGTGAGAGCCACTCTCACCAATTATTTGGAGTCTCCGCCATGCAGCTAAAGCTTACCGATTCAAAACTGCCTTTTGCCCCGCTGTTGCTAATTGCGCCGTTTTTCCTGTGGGGAACCGCGATGGTAGCAATGAAGGGGGTGATGCCCCACACAACGCCGCTGTTTGTGGCATTCGTGCGTTTAGTACCTGCCGGCGTGTTGGTGCTGCTGGCGGCGGCGCTGATGGGAAAACCGCAGCCGCAGGGTTGGAAAGCTTGGCTGTGGATTTCGCTGTTTGCTTTGGTTGACGCTACTTTGTTTCAAGGCTTTTTAGCCGAAGGTTTGGCGAGAACCGGTGCGGGTTTGGGTTCGGTAATGATTGATTCTCAACCGCTAGCTGTGGCGATTTTGTGTTTGTGGCTGTTTCAAGAAAAAATTGGTTTTTGGGGCTGGTTGGGATTAGTTATTGGCGTAGTCGGCATCAGTTTGATCGGGTTGCCGGATGGCTGGATTTTGGGGCTGTTTCATCCTGAAAACAGGGAGGTTTCTGCGGGTATCGAACAGTTGTTTCAGGGTGGAGAATGGTTGATGCTGTTGGCGGCTTTGTCGATGGCTGTGGGTACGGTTTTGGTGCGCTGGGTTTGCCGTTATGTTGATCCGGTTATAGCGACTGGTTGGCACATGATTTTGGGCGGTTTGCCGCTGTTGGCAATTTCGGCTGCAACTGAGTCTGACCAGTTTGTGAATATTGATTTTTCCGGCTGGATGGCGTTAGGTTATTCTACTGTGTTCGGAAGTGCGATCGCCTACGGTTTATTCTTTTATTTTGCTTCGAGTGGCAGTCTAACAAGTTTGAGTTCTCTTACCTTTCTTACGCCTGTATTTGCTTTGCTGTTCGGCAATTTGTTTTTGGGCGAAGTGCTCAATCCGCTGCAATCGATGGGAGTTGGGCTGACTTTGGTTAGTATTTATTTGATTAATCAGCGGGATACTTTGGGTGAGAAATTGCGAAAAGTGCGGCAGGGTGAAGCGAGTGCAGAAGTTGAAGCAACAGGATTGTTAGAGTCGTCTGAGTTGAATTCTGTAGAATTACCCGTGCAGTTGCGGGTTAGCGAATTGGAATCAGAAGTGTAGCGTAGCGCTTTGAGAAATTTAGGGAGAATCAGTTAATTCAAGAATTAACTGATTTGGAGTTACAATCCTAGGAGTAGTAACCGGAAAATCTCGCGGGTTGCGGGTGACAATGGCATCAATTCGATTGATTACAGCAGTGCTGTACTGAATCGCATCTTCAAAATCCTTGAAGTTGCAAGTTAATGCCATTGAAATAACAGAGCTATCTACTGTTGCTACTTGACAAAATGTGGCTAGCTGCCGCAAAAAATCCAGCGTCCAATCGCGGCCTCTGTCTCTGCGGATAATATAGTAAAGGTCGCTAAAAGTTGAGGCTGAAATATAGCCTTGAATTTGTGCTTCTTCAACCAAAGTTAAAATGCGATCGCTCTCAGCAAAGAAAGGTTCTCGATCGAGAGCAACATCTACTATTATATTGGTGTCTATCAGGATTTTCACAAGTTATGTTTCTCCTTTAAATATTCCCATTTTGCTTGTTTGTCTGGATCGTCAAAATCCAGCGGTTCCGGTACAGCCTCTCGATCGAATAAACCTTGAAATGCCTTCACATTAGTTTTAAACTTTTTTTGAGGTGCTTCAGGTGCGATCGCACTTTCTGAAGCGCTGGCTTGTTTAACCGTTTCAGCTAGCTGCAAGACGATGATTTCCACGTCTCCCGGTGGCATATTCAGGGGTTCGACTACTACCAAGTTGCCAGTTGCATCGATTTTACCTCTAAGTTTGTATGCTTGCATGGTAATCTCCTAAGTTTTGTCTCTATTATACGACATGAAAATCGGGATCGTTACCAGTCATCCTCTTCAATGATGTGAATATTTCTACTCTCAATCTCTTCTATAAAAATTTTCAGACTAGGATTATCTTGGTAATGCTTCATTAAAACTTTATGCTTGCCATATTGTTTGGCAATCTCTCGATAATATTCAGGATTTTTAGCCTTCTTGTCAATGGTAAATTTGTGTTGCTTGGAAAGCTCATAGTTTAACGTATTAAGACAGTTTTTGCATTTAGCTTTTTTCTGTTTATCTGTATAATACAATGGGAGCAACCAACACTCAATAGAATGTACAGATATTGCAAAAATTATCTTCTGTTGATTGGTGTTGTAAAAATCCTCACCCATCCCGTCTCTAAATTTCTCAATAACTTTTGCAATCAACTGCTGAGGAGTAAACTCACCATTTTCATCTTGGTGGGCGATAGTATAATCTTTTGAAACATCACTATCTATTTGAATAATGATATAGTCAATAAATTGAAATGATTCTCGAAAATCTTTTGACTTGCAATAATCAAAAACTAGAGTCCAGCCGCCGTGTTTGGATTTATTCTCATTATCTTTATCTCTTTCTGGTTGAAGTGGTTCGACATCTATATCGAGACTCTTGAAATATCCAGCTAAAATATTCTCAATTACAATTTGGTCAGTAAGTCCCTCTGTAATCAATCCAAAACTAATCATATTAAAAATTCTTAGGAAGTCCGCCGATATAGCCTCTCAAAAATGCCTCTGATAATTTCACAGGTTCTTGTCCCTCCAAAGGTTTAGGTTTGAGAATGCGTCTAGCCTTAGTATAACCTAATTGGTTCCGGGAAATCACAAGCAGCCGCTGTTCGTCATCATCTAAATCCAAACCGTCCAAAACTGCCGGGTTGTGAGTTGTAAAAATTACTTGTTTGTCGTGTTTTTTTGCTAATTGGACTAATTCTTGCATTAATCGGCGGCACAATCTGGGATTGAGAGAAGCATCAATGTTATCTATTGCAAAAAATTTAGGTGTGAGATCGCTAATGAACAAGGCAAAGTAAAAGAGTAAAAATAAAAAGCCTTCATTAGAACTTCTTTGGTCGAAATAACTTAAATCTGCATCTAAGTACCTATCTGTGATTTGGATAGAAGTTTGCATTGCTGCTAAATTCTGAGGGACTTTAAAATCTTTAAACCAATCTATCAATTGCAGATTTTCTTTGATTTGATTTAGTTTATCTTGGTTTGGGTCGGCGCTCAAGACATTTATAAGTTTAAATAAGCCTTCGCCATTAATGCCTAACGGTTGAATTTGCCCTTCTTTTTCAAAAGTTCGTAACGCTGGGTTTTCAGGAGAGTAAATTATAAATTCATTTAACTTAAGTATTGGAATAAATGATTCGGCATCCTTTTGAAAGCTTGAGAATACTTGTTTAGAAAGCTCGGTTTCTTCTTCTAAGAGAGATTTTAATTTGTTTTTTCCCCCATATTTTTGAATAAGCAAATTAGCAGCATCCTTTATAGAGGTTTCAGTATTGGCTAAAAAGTTCTTACTAATCCACTGAGAATAGGGAAAATTATCATTTTGTAAAATACAACTAAATTGTTCTTTATCATTCTGTCTTAATTCAATGCTGATCTCTTTAGTAAGATTATCTTTTTCAAAAGCCGATCGCATAAATCGAGGTTCAGTCACTCGAATCCCCCGTGCAGCTAGGAACTCATTATCAAGTTTATCATTAGCAGCCGCAGAAGCCAGGGCAATCGCCTCTAGGATATTGCTCTTGCCGCAGCCATTTTCACCGATCAATACAGTTACTCGTCCTAATTCTAGCTTCAGCTTTTGAATGGACTTATAATTTTCGATTCTGACTTCTCCAATCATAATTCAATCCCATATAATCTTAGTGTACTCATTGTATCTCCGATCGCATGAATCTCAAAGAACGCTTGCACAGCCATCTGATTCAAATTGTACGCGATCGCAATCCATACCTCGCATCCGAAGGGCATTTTTATGCTCAGCAATACATCCGCGAACAGTTGGCACAGTGGGGAACTGTAGAAATTGACGATTTTTCCGTGCGCGGGCGAATTCATCACAATTTTATCTTGGATTTACCCCCCCTCAGTCCCCCCCTTGCTAAGGGGGGGAAGCAAGAAAAGAAGCAAGAAAAGCCGATCGTAATTGGTGCTCATTACGATACTGTACCCGGATCGCCTGGGGCCGATGATAATGCTACTGGTGTGGCTGTTTTGCTGGAACTCGCAAGGGAGATTGCATCTGCGCCGCTCAAATATCCAGTGCAATTAGTCGCCTTCGATATGGAAGAATACGGTTATTTGGGAAGCAGTCATCATGCAGCTAAATACAAGCAACAGCAAGAGTCAATCCGGTTAATGATTTCTTTGGAAATGTTGGGTTATTGCAACCATAATCCTAATTCTCAAAGCTATCCCGCTGGCTTGAAATATTTTTATCCAAATAGTGGCAATTTTATTGCTTTAATTGGCACTTTGCGGACGGTTCCCGATTTGATTAATTTGAGTGGCAAAATTCGCAAGTCTGGTCAGCCCTGCGAGTGGCTGCCGGTGCCGAATCGAGGTTTAATTGTGCCGGATACTCGCCGCAGCGATCATGTTCCTTTTTGGGATAATGGTTATCCGGCTATTATGGTGACTGATACTGCTAATATGCGAAATCCGCATTATCATCGAGGAAGTGATAGGATTGAGACTTTGGATTTGGATTTTCTCGCTGGTGTTTGTCAGGGATTGGTTGAGGCTATTCGATATATATAGCAGTTTTATTTTAACGAACCGCGAAGGCGCGAAGGGCGCGAAGGAAGGAAAGAGAAGATGAGAGAGAAACAGATAGGAGTTTTATGAGTCTAAGGTTCTGAATTTTATGAAGTTTATGAATTGACTTTCAGATAATTTTGTTGAATAATTCTGAATCAGTCAAACAACAAAACTCAGGAAGAAGATATGAATGCTGATTTTCCCGATCGCACTCGCTGGCAATTTTGGATCGATCGCGGTGGTACTTTTACCGATATTGTCGCCAACAGCCCCGACGGTAAATTAGTCATTCACAAGCTGCTGTCGGAAAACCCAGAACGCTACACGGACGCCGCAGTTCAAGGAATCCGCGATATTTTGAGAATTCCCGCCGACGCAGCTATACCCGCCGCCGAAATTGAAGCGATTAAAATGGGGACGACGGTAGCGACAAATGCTTTGCTGGAACGAAAGGGCGATCGCACAATTCTGTTAATTACTAAAGGTTTCCGCGATGCGCTGAGAATTGGCTATCAAAACCGCCCGAATATTTTCGCGCGTCACATTGTTTTGCCCCAGATGCTGTACGATCGAGTTATTGAAGTTGCAGAACGCTACAGCGCTCAAGGTGAGGAGTTAACTGCTGTCAATCCCGAGTTTATCCCGTCTTTGCAGCAAGCATACGATGAGGGAATCCGCAGTTGTGCGATCGTATTCATGCACGGCTACCGCTACTCGGAACACGAAAAACAAGTTGCTAAAATAGCGAAAGAAATTGGCTTTTCTCAAATTTCAGTATCTCACGAAGTTAGCCCGCTGATGAAATTAGTTTCGCGGGGAGATACTGCGGTTGTCGATGCTTATTTGTCTCCGATTTTGCGGCGTTATGTCGAACAAGTAATCAGTCAGTTAATCCAGGCCGATTCCGGGAACGAGGGATTATTAATGCCCAATGCCCAATGCCCAATTCCCAATTCCCAATTCCCCAAATTAATGTTTATGCAATCGAATGGCGGCTTAGTGGACGCGACACAATTTCAAGGAAAAAACAGTATTTTATCCGGGCCGGCTGGGGGAATTGTCGGTGCTGTTCAAACGAGCAAAAAGGCAGGTTTTGATAAAATTATTACATTTGATATGGGCGGAACTTCGACAGATGTTGCCCATTTTAACGGCGAATACGAACGCGAATTTGAGACGGAAATTGCTGGGGTGAGATTGCGATCGCCCGTGATGGCAATTCACACTGTAGCAGCCGGGGGCGGTTCAATTGTCTTTTTTGACGGGGCTCGCTACCGCGTCGGGCCGGAGTCTGCAGGGGCCAATCCTGGGCCTGCTTGCTATCGCAAAGGCGGCCCCTTGACGGTGACTGATTGCAATGTGATGTTGGGGAAAATTCAACCGGATTTTTTCCCGAAAGTATTTGGATTGCATGGAGATTTGCCGATCGCCCCTGACGTAGTAAAGCAAAAATTTGGGCAATTAGCGGGGGAAATTGGGGGCGAGAAGACGGCCGAAGAGGTGGCGGAGGGTTTTTTGGCGATCGCTGTGGAAAAGATGGCAAATGCTGTCAAAAAAATCTCGCTTCAGCGCGGTTACGATGTTTCGGAGTATACATTGTGCTGTTTCGGCGGTGCGGGCGGTCAACACGCTTGTGCGATCGCGAATGCTTTGGGGATGAAACGGGTATTTATTCACCCTTATGCGGGTGTGTTGTCGGCTTACGGTATGGGTTTGGCTGATGTGCGGGCTATTCGCGAAAGGGCGATCGAGCAACAATTAAATGCAGAATTATTACCTGAGTTGCATGATATTTTAACCGAATTGGAGGCTGAGGCAAAGAGGGAATTGAACCGCAGAGGCGCAGAGAACACAGAGAATGAGTCAGAGGTTTTAGTTGTTAGCAAGTTGCGCTTAAAATATCAGGGAAGTGACTCGGTTTTGGCGGTCAATTTTGCTGACAATATTGAGGCGATGCAGGCTGAATTTGAAGCAGCCCACCGACAGCGTTACAGTTTTATTATGCCAGAAAAACCGCTGATTGTGGAAGCTGTTTCGGTGGAAGTTGTAGAAAGAATGGATGTGCCGGAAGCATCCACAATTTCCCCCTCTTCTGGGACGGGCATCTTGCCCGTGCAACCAATTTCAACGGTGCAAATGTATGTTGCTGGCGGCTGGCGGGCAACGCCTGTTTATCAGAGAGACGATTTGCGATCGGGCGACTGCATAGAAGGCCCTGCTATGATTGTTGAAGCTACGGGAACTAATATCATAGAACCGGGCTGGGAAGCGGAAATCACCGAAAATAATGATTTAATTTTGAACCGCAGATGCACGCAGATGGACGCAGATAATATTCGCGTTCATTCGAGTTTATCTGCGGTTAAATCCGATCCGGTTTTGCTGGAAATTTTTAATAATTTGTTTCGGGCGATCGCCGAACAAATGGGCGTCACATTACAAAACACAAGTTCTTCAGTCAACATCAAAGAACGTCTCGACTTTTCCTGTGCAATTTTCGACAAAAACGGGCAATTAGTTGCCAACGCGCCCCACATTCCCGTACATCTAGGCTCGATGAGCGAAAGCGTTGAAGCTTTAATTTTAGCACAAGGCAATGGGATTCAACCGGGCGATGTTTATGTTTCTAACAATCCATACAACGGCGGCACACACTTGCCAGATATCACCGTTATTACTCCAGTATTCGATCGTGATTCCTCCCTTCCTTTGTTTTATGTTGCCTCGCGGGGACACCACGCCGACATCGGCGGCATTACTCCCGGTTCCATGCCCCCTAACAGTACAACAGTAACTGAAGAAGGTGTATTGCTTGACAATTTCCTGTTAGTAAGCGAGGGCAATTTTCGAGAAAAAGAATTACTAGAACTTCTGACAGCGGGGAATTTTCCTGTTCGCAATTGGGCTCAAAATATAGCCGATTTGCAAGCACAAATTGCTGCTAACAAGCGCGGCGCAGAAGAACTTCTCAAGATGGTAGAGCATTATGGATTAGAGACTGTGCAAGCTTATATGGGCTTCGTACAAGACAATGCTGAGGAGTCGGTACGGCGGGTGATTGAGGTTTTGAGTGATGGCGAATTTACTTATCCGATGGATAGCGGCGGACAAATTAAGGTAGCGATTACAATTGACAAATCTGCGCGCAGTGCAAAAATAGATTTTACGGGTACTTCTGCTCAACAAACCAACAATTTTAATGCTCCCGCTGCGGTGTGCAAAGCCGCTGTTTTGTATGTTTTCCGCACCTTGGTAGATGACGATATTCCTCTAAATGCTGGCTGTTTGAAACCTCTCGAAATCATCAATCCCGAAGGCTGTATGCTGAATCCTCGCTATCCAGCGGCGGTAGTTGCCGGAAATGTGGAAACATCGCAAAATATTACCGATGCTTTGTATTGTGCTTTGGGAGTGATGGCGGCTTCTCAGGGAACTATGAATAATTTTACCTTTGGAAATCAGCGCTATCAATATTATGAAACTATTTGTGGCGGTTCGGGTGCTGGTGCAAGTTTTGACGGTACGGATGCGGTTCAAACTCACATGACTAATTCGCGTTTAACTGACCCAGAAGTATTAGAATGGCGCTTCCCGGTGTTGTTAGAAAGTTTTGCAATTCGGGCTAATAGCGGCGGGAATGGATATCATCGCGGCGGTAATGGAGTTGTGCGGCGAGTGCGGTTTCTGGAGGCGATGACGGCGGGAATTTTATCGGGGCGGCGGGTGATTTCTCCTTGCGGTTTGAATGGGGGTGAAGCTGGTAAAGTTGGGCGGAATTATATTGAAACAGTTGATGGTAAAGTTGAGGGATTAGGGAGTACGGCGACTGTGGAAATGCAGTCTGGGGATGTGCTTGTAATTGAGACTCCGGGGGGCGGAGGATATGGTTATTTATAGTAGTAATATAAACTCCGGTAGCATCGGAATTAATATTACCCACAGTCAGGACACGGCAGTGCCGTGTCCCTACAATTAATCGGGTAGGGACACGGCACTGCCGTGTCCTCGGTATCATTCTGATTCTACCGGAAACGATATAAGTAAGCGAGCGCTTTTAATTTATCGTGCTGAACCGACACGCATTGTTGCGGTGAAGATTCTTTTTTATGGGAAGTAATATAGCCAGAGTTTTTGAGAACTTTTCTGATGTGTGACAAGCTCGATCGCGCAACTGAAAAATATATATCTTGAAAGAGGGACAAAATGCCATAAATACCGCTCTGCTGGCACCGCACCGCTAAAAAATGGCCCTCAACTCTGGAATGTCGATCGACAAATCGTGTAGAATCGGGCTGCACCAGCATTTATTCTCCAAACCTTTCCAGAACAATTGTGCAAACACCTAATTTTTCAGAACTCAACCATCCTGTGGTCAAATCCCTGTTCCATCACAGCGACCAGGAATTATTGACTCTGTTTCAAAACCATCCCGATCAGGGTCGCTTCTTCACGGCGATTTTTTGCCGCTACGCTCAAATTGTACACTCCCTGATTCGCCATTCCGTACGATCGCCCGTACAAGGCGATTACCTGTTTGCCCACACTTGGCAGCACATCTATCACGAACTCCGAGGCCTCGATTTGCGCCGCGAGATCCAAGAGTCTGATGGCGAAAATCTCAGTCTCCAAAACTGGCTGATTAATGTCACCGCAGTCTGCATAAATCAAGCCCAATTGCCCCCTGTTGAGTCGATTCACTACTCTTTGCAATCGGCTCCGCCTCCCCTGTGGTGTTACGTCAAACAAGCCTTAGAATTGTTAGCGCCGCTGCCGCGTTTAGTGGTGTTGATGGCTCAGACTTTCCGCTGGAGCGAAACTCGAATTGCAGCTTATTTGCAAGCAGAAGGCGAAGCTATTTCGCCCGCTCAGGTAAAGGCTTTGCTGCAAAAAGGCTATCAAACTTTAGAATCCAACTTGCCGGAGGATATTCGGGCTATTTATCTAGATGAAAATCTCGATTATCAAGAAGCACTTGTCTAGTATCGCGATCGAGGTTGTGGTTTGTCAAAAACCCGGTGTTTTGAAAATACTGGGTTTTTTAGCTATCATGTATAGCGGCATATCCTCCGTCCGCACCCTACATTTTGATTTTTTCTGTAAGTTGTAATCATCTATTTTGGTTGAATACAAGCAATCCAAATATAAGAGGTGGAAATGGCTGTTTATCAAGTTCGGTTGGTGAATGAGGCTCTCGCGCTCGATCGCACGATCGCAGTACCAGACGACCAGTATATCTTAGATATGGCAGAAGAGGCCGGCATCCGCTTGCCGAATGGATGCAAGCAAGGAGAGTGTTCTGCTTGCGTTGTCAAACTGCTGAGCGGTGAAATCGACCAAAGCGAACAAAAGTTTTTGAAGCCGTCAGAATTGCAAGCTGGTTACGCTGTTACTTGTGTGGCTTACCCGCTTTCTGACTGCACTTTGTTAACTCATCAAGAACAAGTTTTATATCAAACATCTCTCTATTTTAAGTCGTAAGTATGAACCGATTTAAAGATACTCGTGAAGACATCTACTCATTCCAGAATGAATTTCTGGTGCGATGCCCTTTTTGTGATTCATGTGCGATCGTGCGTTGTATCGATCCTGATAACGCCGATAGCTTCGCTCCTCGGAGATTTTCCTGTACAGCTTGTGGTTCCTCAAAAGATTGGTCTGAACATAAGATTGAAAGCTGGTATAGTGAGGTACTGGATAACTACTTTCACTATCCTCTGTGGCTTCAAACTTCCTGTTGCGGTGATACGCTTTGGGCTTACAATCTTCGACATTTAGAATTTATTGAGGCCTTTGTTCGGGCAAAGCTGAGGGAACGAAAACCTCATGAACTTTATGGCTGGTCTAATAAGAGTCTGTTCTCTCGACTTCCAAAATGGATACAATCAGGTAAGAATCGAGAAGAAATTCTCAAAGCGATCGCAAAAATACGTGAATCAGTTGTAACTCCTACCTAATATTAGCCACTGGAAATGGTTGTTGAACCAGATTTCGTGTGATGTAAGGTGCGTGACTCTCCAGCATCTGGCTGCAACTTTAGTGGCTAGAAAGCCACGCACCCTAACGAGTATAGATAAACCCCTCCTTATTAATTTAGCAACTGTAGAATCCGCTTCAGGGGAATTTCCGCCCAATCCAAGCGGTAATTAAGTTCGTAGGCTAGCTCGCCAACCGCTTTTTCCAAAATGTAAGCATCCAACAAAACTTGTAGTTCCGGTATAGATTTGGGCAAGAAATTCGCATCGGCTGCTGTTAGCAAATAGCTGTTAAGAAAAGTGAGGCTGACCCAGCGGTGCCAAACGTTCGCCCACTGCTGCATCTCCGGGAGATTTTCCGGGCGAATCATCCCACTTTCTACTTCATTGCGGAGTGCCAAAGTAACAGCGTAACTTATAGATTGCAGCATTCCCGCAACATCTCGCAGGGGCGACCTCTTCATCCGCCGCTCGTTTAAGGGTCGATCGCGTTCTCCTCCGAAATCAATAATTACGAAGTCTTTGCCTGTATAAAGAACTTGCCCGAAATGAAAGTCTCCGTGACAGCGAATTCGATCGGCAGTGATTCTCAAGTTCAGAATAGACTTGAAACGTTCCATGAGCAAATCTTCACGGTTGAGGAGCTTTTGCGCCGATTTTTGTATTTCTGGCGGCAGTTTGGACAGCCGTTTTTTTAGCTCCAGCAAAGTTCTTCCTGCCAGATTTCTCATGTGTTGATAGATGGAACGCTGGTAAAAGGAGGTGAAGCTTTCTGGGGCAAAAGCGGGATTTTCTGTGTCAGCAGCTAAAGCGAGGTGAAGTTCGGCTGTCCGCTGACCTAAAAGTTCGGCTGATGCTAAGTAAGAGCCGATGAGTTCGCGAGCTAAGGCGGGAATTTCTAGGGATAAATCCGCTACTAGCGAGTTTGAGTTCCGCTGCATTTGTCCGGTCAAAGCGCTCGGTAAATAATTTTCGGGGGCAGTAGATAAATTCTCGCCGGAATGCTTTGCTTCTACGGTCATTACTTGCTCGAAATAGTCGCGCAGCGTGTCTAATGTATAAGACCAAGCGTCTATGCTGTCGGGGATTAATTTTTGCAGTATTCCGACGGTAAGGACTTGTTTTGCTGGTGTGTGATATTCCAATGCTCCGGCAATTGGAGCGTAGTGTTGGATCGAGGTGCGCTCTGTTAAAAAGCGTCCGATTTCTAATTCGGGGTTGATTCCTTCCTCGATTTTTCGCAATATTTTCAGGACGAAGCGGTCGCCGTAACCTGCGGATGTATTGCTTTGTTCTTTTTTGAACAGGTGAGGGTCGAGCTGCGATAAATCTTGTTCTGAGTTGAATGAACTGTCGGCAATTCCTAGCAGTTGACCTGCAGCACCTCTGTAACTGCGAGAATTGGCGATCGCCCCCAGCAGCGCGCTCAGAAAACCTTTGTCCCCGGCAGCGTCAAATAGTACCCCGATTTCCTTTTTGGTTTCTGGGAAGTGCAGGCGCGCGATCGCCCGATCGTCCACATCGCCTTTAATCTCTTCCCACCCTAAAGGCAAAACGTAAGTTTCCGGCATACCTTCAGTATAATTCAACTGCAAAAACAGAATGTAAACTTGAGATTCCTCCCCCGCACTATCTTTACATTCAATCGGTACAATCTCACTTATTTCTAATGATTGAATTGTCCGATCTGTACCGCTAAACCAGCGATTTCGCCGCAGGTATCCCGGCAAAATATTAAGCAGCATATCGCTTAACTGACTTGTAGCAAAAGCAGTTTTCCAATTGCCTATCACCGCCAAAGTAGGCAAGTCTGTGGGAACGCCGTGCAGCGCCAAATCTTCGTTTTTAACAGTAAGAGTAAACCAGTAAAACGTGTGAGGACTCAAGCACAAAAAGTAAGGCGATTCGCCAACCGCCGGAAACTCCGTGCGACCGAAAATCTCTACCGGAACAGCACCTTTAAAGGGCGCAAGGTCTAATTCTGCCGTCTGGACGAAGCGTGACAAATTAGCCACTACCAGGATGTGTTCGTCTTGATAAGTGCGTACAAAAGCTAAAACTTTCCGGTTTTCCGGGTACAGAAACTCGCAAGTTCCGCGGCCGAATGCTTGGAAGCGCTGCCTAATTGCAATCAGGCGTTTCATCCACCACCACAGAGAACTCGGATTCGCCCGCTGCGCGTCCACGTTAACAGATTCGTAGTGATATTCAGGGTCAACAATTGGCGGCGCGTACAGGCGCTGCGGGTTCGCGCGGCTAAAACCGGCATTGCGATCGCCACTCCACTGCATCGGAGTTCTCACCCCGTTGCGATCGCCCAAATAGATATTGTCTCCCATGCCAATTTCATCGCCGTAGTAAAGCACCGGCGTACCCGGAAGAGACAGCAGCAAAGCATTCATCAACTCGATGCGGCGGCGGTTATTTCCCATCAAAGGAGCCAAGCGGCGGCGGATGCCCAAATTAATTCTCGCCTGAGTGTCTTGAGCGTAAACCCGATACATATAATCTCGGTCTTCATCACTCACCATTTCCAGCGTCAATTCATCGTGATTCCGCAAAAATAATGCCCACTGACAGTTATTTGGAATCGGCGGAGTTTGCTGGAGAATATCGCTAATTGGGAAGCTATCTTCCATGTACAAAGCCATAAATAAACGCGGCATCAGCGGAAAATGAAAGTTCATATGACATTCATCCCCGGCAGCGTAATATTGAACTGCATCCTCCGGCCACTGATTCGCCTCAGCCAGCAGCATCCGGTTCGGAAATTTATCATCTACGTGCTGCCGCAATTGCTTCAGGAATTGGTGAGTTTCTGGCAGGTTTTCGCAGTTAGTACCTTCGCGCTCGTACAGGTAAGGCACCGCATCCATCCGCAGTCCGTCTACTCCCAGTGCCAACCAGAAATCTACCACATCTAAGATGGCTTGGCGGACGGCTGGATTGTCGTAATTTAAATCTGGTTGGTGAGAATAAAAACGGTGCCAGTAATAAGCTTTTGCTACCGCATCCCAAGCCCAATTAGATGTTTCAAAATCTTGGAAAATAATCCGAGCATCTTGATATTTTTCTGGCGTGTCGCTCCACACATAAAAATCTCTTTCGTTACTTCCTTTCGGGGCGCGGCGCGCTCGCTGAAACCAAGCGTGCTGATCGGAAGTGTGGTTGACAATTAACTCAATAATGACTCGAATTCCCCGCTGGTGCGCTGCTTCTAAAAGGTCTTTAAAATCCTCTAATGTGCCGTAAATCGGGTTGACGGTAGTATAGTGAGATGTATCGTAGCCGTCGTCTCGGAGCGGCGAGGGAAAAAATGGCAGTACCCAAATTGCTGTTACTCCCAAGTTTTGCAGGTAATCCAGTTTTTCTGTCAGTCCTCTAAAGTCGCCGATGCCGTCTGCATTGCTGTCCGCAAAAGCCCGAACTGGTACTTCGTAAATAATTGCGTCTTTGAACCACAAGGGGTCGTCATTTAACATTGAGTTTGGCATGATTTGTAGCGATGATTGGTAATTGGTAATTTGTACTTAAAATTTGGTAATTGGGATTTGTTAGTCCCCATCCAAACGATAAATCATAACTCATAATTTAGCAGCTATTCCTCATGCCAGCGGCAGACTTTTAATCGTAATTTATTAACGCAAAACTTATAATTTCTTAACTATAAAATCTCAACAAGCTGTTTTGCTATTTCGGATACGGTTCACAATTCCGATACATATGCGCGGTGCACACCCGAAAGACCGGTCCGCGGTGCACACCCTACCAAGGCGTGTCAACTTAAGCCTGAATCTCACCCTGGTAGCCCAGTCTAGATGCCCCTAACTCCCCCTTGATGGGACTTTGAGAACACTCTTGTCCCCCCCTTATTAAGGGGGGCTAGGGGGGATCGAGCCCTTGTTGACACTAAGCGCACCCTCCAGACTCAGGATTAGGTGCGGTATTTACTACCTGCCGGGCGGTTGCCACGACATTACAGTACCTTGACGTTTATGACTAATTTTCGTTACATTAGTTTACATAAAGCAACAAAAGTTAAGGAAAAAGCAAATATGGCTATTGTAATCGCTCTTTTAATCGTCGGTTGGGTCGCGGCCTCAGTAATTGGCACTCAAGCATATTTCCTCGGGGAACAGTCAAAGCCCATCCACGAGCGGAATTGGAACGATGAATCTTTTGAAAAATTGGCTGTAGCAATCACGGCAACAGAGATGGATTACAGCGTTCGCGTTCCCGCCTACAGCCTGGATGCCTATGGTAGCCGCACCATCTCTAATTCTTGACATATTTCACCATTTTTAATCACAGGCAGGATGCCTGTTCCACAAGAAAATTGATTGTTTGTGGAACAGGCATCTTGCCTGTTCCAAACTATTCGGCAACTACAAACTGTTACCTGTCAGCGCTGGGCGAGAATCTTTTTTGCGAAATAGTAAACTATTATTTTCGCAGTCGATCGCAATTGTATCTCCCTCCACAAACGCATTTTCCAGAATCTTGTTTGCCAGCGGGTTTTCCAGCTCCCGCTGGATGGCGCGTTTCAAGGGACGAGCGCCGTAAACCGGGTCGTAACCGACATCTGTGATATGGTTTTTCGCCGCATCTGACAGTTCCAAAGTGATTTTTTGTTCGGCCAACAAACGCTCGATCCGCTTCACTTGGATACTGACTATTTGCCGCAGTTCGACCTTGCTCAAAGTGTGGAACAAAATTATCTCGTCCACCCGATTGAGAAATTCGGGCCGGAAGTGCGATCGCAGCGCTGTCATCACCCGTTTTAACATCTGTTCGTACTCTTGATCTGTCTCCCGTTCTTGAGTCAATAAATTTTCATTTTCAGTCTTGTTTTCACTCTTAGTTACAGTATCAACATCGACTCGCTGGGCCGACACCTCAACAGTACCGTCGGCAGCCACTTTATAATCTGTCTTTTGACTTGACAAATCTTTCGTTTCCTGCTTCCGGCTAGCAGGTTTTTTGACGGTTTTTTCCTTTTTAGTAAACACGTCTAAAATGTGGTCGCTGCCGATATTGCTAGTCATCACAATTACGGTATTTCTAAAGTCAACCACTCGACCTTGAGAATCGGTAATTCTGCCGTCATCCAACACTTGCAGCAAAATGTTAAATACGTCCGGGTGCGCTTTTTCCACTTCGTCAAACAGCACTACCGAATAAGGATGTCTCCGCACTGCTTCGGAAAGTTGTCCCCCTTCATCGTAACCGACATATCCGGGAGGAGCTCCTACCAACCGGGAAACGCTGTGCTTCTCCATGTATTCCGACATATCGATGCGGACGATCGCATCATCGCTGTCAAACAAAAACTCCGCCAACGCCCGCGCTAACTCAGTTTTGCCGACGCCTGTGGGGCCCATAAACAAGAAAGAGCCGATCGGTCTTCCGGGATCTTTCATCCCCGCCCTAGCGCGCCTAATTGCAGCCGCCACGGCTGTTACAGCTTCCTCTTGACCGATGACTTTTTGGTGCAAATGTTTTTCCAATTGCAGCAATTTTTGGCGTTCCGATTCTAACAATCGATTAACCGGAATGCCCGTCCATTTGGCCACAATTTCCGCAATGTCGCCCTCAGTAACTTTTTCGCGCAGCAGGGAAGAACCTTGAGCTTGCTGTTTCAAAAGTTCCGCTTCTTTGGCTTCGCGATCGCGCACCGCAGTTTCCAACTTGCCATACTTTAACTGTGCGGCTTTATTCAAATCGTAAGCCCTTTCTGCTTGTTCGATTTGTACTCGCAGTTGGTCTTCTTCTGCTTTCAATTTATTGATTGCATCCAACAACTGCTTTTCGCCCAACCACTGAGAGGACAATTTTTCCTGCTTGACTTTTAAAATGTCAATCTCAGATGTGATGCGTTCGACGCGGAAGCCGAGCCCAGGGGCGAGAGCACCTTTTCCTTCGCCTTCGATCGACAATTTTTCCATTTCCAACTGCATCACCCGGCGGTCAATGCCTTCCAATTCCACAGGTTTAGAGGTAATCTCCATTTTCAAGTGGGCGGCCGCTTCATCTACGAGGTCGATCGCCTTGTCCGGCAAAAAGCGATCGGAAATATAGCGAAAAGACAAAGTTGCAGCAGCTACCAGGGCCGAATCAGTAATTTTTACCCCGTGGTGGCGTTCGTAACGGTCTTTCAAACCGCGCAAAATCGAAACAGTATCTTCAACACTGGGTTCGCCGACAAATACTTGTTGAAAGCGGCGTTCCAAGGCAGGATCTTTTTCAATATTCTTGCGGAATTCGTCGAGAGTTGTAGCGCCGATGCAGCGCAATTCGCCTCTGGCCAACATCGGTTTTAACAAATTTCCCGCATCCATTCCCGAACCGGAACTGCCACCGCCGCCAGTGCCGACAACCGTGTGCAATTCGTCAATAAATAGGACAATTTGCCCGTCGGAATCGATGACTTCCCGGAGAACAGATCGCAATCGTTCTTCAAATTCGCCCCGGAATTTTGCCCCAGCAATTAAACTGCCCATGTCGAGGCTAAATAGCTGGCGATTTTTCAAAGATTCCGGTACGTCGCCGTTGACAATTCGTTGGGCTAAACCTTCGGCGATCGCCGTTTTTCCGACTCCGGGATCGCCAATTAACACTGGATTGTTTTTTTGGCGACGGGAAAGAACTTGTACCACGCGGCGGATTTCCTCGTCGCGGCCGATTACTGGGTCGAGTTTGCCGGCTTTGGCGGCTTCTGTCAAATCGCGGCCGTACTTGCTGAGGGCGTCGGAGTTAGCTTCGCCATCTTGATCTTGGGCTTTAGCGCTGCTACGGCTGCCTTTCCCCGTTTCGGAATTTTTTTCTTGGGTTTTAGCAGTGGCGCGGAAAGATTTGATTGCTTCTTCGAGTTTTGGTCGATCGAGTGTACCGGCTGGGGGTTTGCGATCGTAACCTGGGCGGCCCGGCGGGCCGTCGCCTTTTGTCAGCAACCTGCGGCCGACTCGTTCGTCTTCTACTAAACCAATTAATAAATGTTCAACGGCGATAAAATTATCTTGCCAAGTCGCCCTGGTGGCCTCGGCAACATCTAACATCACTTCTAAGCCGCGACCGAGGTATAGTTGGTCAGCGTTGGCAACTCTGGGCTGTCGTTTGGCAAAAGCATCTAACTGCTGGCCAAAGCGGGCGGCATCGACTCCAGCTTTGCTGAGAATGCTGTTGGCCTGGCCTTGCTGTTCGAGAAGGGCGATGGCTAAATGTTCAACCTCTAGCTGCTGATTGGCAAAGCGGCGGGCTACATCCTGGGATTTGACAATGGCTTCCCAGGCTTGATCTGTAAATTTGCTAGGGTCTGTTGGCTGCACGTTGGTTCCTCGCAATCAAGGGGATTCCTGTTGTTATCCGTTAATACATCGTCTCACAACCATCATAATCTTTAAACAGGATTATGAATTTATGAGTGCGGTTAACTAGGGCGGAAGTTGTAGCATAATTGGCCTCTTACAAAAGCTTACAGTCCGCAATCCACCCCGAAATTTGGTGAGGTCAGACCGACTCTGGCGATTCCCTTCGGGATAGTTTCGCTGGTCGTACTTATAAAAATATTGCCAGAAACAAGATTTTTTATCGGCTGAGACTTATGCTATTTCCCACTTACCAATTTCTAGTTTTTTTCCTAATTATTTTTAGCGCGATCCTATCTGTGAAACCTCAAGTCAATTTGTATAAAATTGTCTTGTTAATTTCAAGTTTATTATTTTATTCATTTTGGAGTTTCGACTTTCTCTTAATTCTGATTTTCTCTACAGCTTCTAACTATATCATTCTCCGCGTTCTCTGCAACAATAAATATAAAAAAATTGCTTTAATCTCCGGCTTAGTTTTTAACATTGCCTATCTCGGCATCTTTAAATATTGCAACTTCTTTGTAACTTCTTTATTTGAGATACTGAACCAGCTACAAATTCCAGCCAGCTTTCCTGTTTTGCAAATAATCGCCCCCGTCGGCGTGTCTTTCTACACTTTTAGAATGATTTCTCATTTAATCGACTGCTACCAGCAAAAAATACCCTGTCCAAAATTTATAGACTATGCCGCCTACATTACCTACTTTCCGCAAATTGCCTCTGGGCCAATCTCGCGACCTCGCGAATTTTATTGGCAGCTAAATTCAAGGAAAAAATACGACTATCAAATTGAAGAAGTTATAGTTTTGATTTTGTCTGGGCTCTTCAAAAAATATACTTTATCGAGCTTTTTGTTTAACTTCACTGACTTACCATTCAAAGTCCCCCAGCAGTACAGCAGCATCGATTTAATCCTCGCTGCAATTTCCTATTCCTGTTTAATTTATGTAGATTTCAGCGGCTATTCGGATTTAGCCAACGGTATCTCCTGTTTGCTGGGTTTCAAACCGATTGCCAACTTTAATATGCCATATCGATCGCTCAGTCTGCAAGAATTTTGGAAAAGGTGGCACATCAGTCTTTCCGAGTGGTTGAGGGATTACGTTTATTTTCCCTTGGGCGGTAACAAATACGGCAAGTTGAGGAAGTACGTAAATTTACTGATGACAATGGCGAGCGGTGGATTTTGGCACGGCGCAGGTTTAAACTTTATTTTCTGGGGAGCAATTCACGGTTTAGGATTAATTGTCAACCATTTATGTAAAGATATCCCCCAAGCTATCCACTTTAAATTAGACTATGCGTTTCCCAGATTTGCAAAATTTTGCAGTTGGTTGTTAACATTTAGTTTTGTTACTTGTAGCTGGGTATTTTTCGGCACTCCCAACTGGGAAACTGCGGTGAGTTTTTTTGAAGGAATTGTCCATCCTGCAGTCGCAACTTTTCAATTTAACTTTTGGCAATTGTATTTAGTAATTGCAGTTATCGGCGCGATTAACTTGTGGGGCGATCGCATCGCGAAACTATTGCAAACCGTATTGTCATTAAAAAACATTTTCTTTCGGGTTGTCTTAGTTTCGCTGCTCGTATATACTATCTTGATGTTGGGGCCGAGTACCGTTCCGCCTTTTATTTACTTTAATTTCTAATAAATATGAAAGACCGGGAAATTTTGCTGATTGTTACTTCTGTAATTCTCACTTTAATATTTTCAAACTTATCATTATTTCTCAAAAGCTTTGCTTCAACTCCTTTCGCCAGTCCAGAAATTAAACAAGCTGCGCGCCAAATAGAAATACACGGTTTCCGAAAATCAGAACAAGATTTTTGGAGCAAAATTAAAGATATTAACTTTGATAGCCTCCCCAAAGAACCAGAAATCCCTCCAGTCAAAACCGAAACAAAAGCGACCGTTGAACCCCCAAAGCCTGCTAATGCTAAAAAACCAACCCCAGCTAAACCCAAACTAACCAGACCTTATCGCAGATTTTTATTTATTGGAGATTCCGTAATGTTCGACTTAGGAATTCAACTCCAGTACACTCTTAAGAAAAAATACAATATCGCCGATACGAAAATTGACTACAAAGTCTCGACGGGGTTAAATCGGATAGATTATTATGACTGGTATGCCAGAACTCGCCAAGTTCTTAATAATTACCAGCCCGATGTAGTGATAGTTTTGTTCGGAGCAAACGATCCTCAAAATATTATTGATTTTCAAGGAAAAGCCCGGGTTGTTATGACAAAAGAATGGCAAAAAGCTTATCAAGAAAGAGTAGAAAGATATGCCAAGTTACTGGATGCGTCATCCGTGAGAAAAGTGTATTGGATAGGTCAATCCATACCTAAAAAGTCTTTTTATCTCAAAGCTTTTCCCATCATGAACGATATTTATAAAAATGCCAGCAAATCTTCATCCAAAATAGAATTTATTTCTACTTGGGAGACATTTGGACAAGCCGGAAAACTTGTTCCTGTAGTTGCCAATAAATCGGGTAAGCGAGGCTATGTAAAAAATAATGACGGGTTGCACTTTACCTCCCACGGAGCTCAAATTATCAGCGACTTAATTGTTGACAAAATGGTGAGCGACAAAATATTAAAAGTTCCGACAAAGAAATGACTATAGTAGGTTGGGTTTCGTGACCAAACCTAAAATTTTGACATTTCACCGATTACTGCTAAATTATATATTTAGTTAGGGGCGCGCCTTTGCCTTGCTCAACCAGGTTTATAAGAAAAATCTGGGGTTTAGTCAGGAGAAATTTACTGGTGAAACCGGGTTTATAACTGCCTATGCCTCCAGGACTAATATTGACAAAAAGCAGCAGTAAATGTAATGCTGAATTTAGCATCAAACAACGGCGTCCATATCTAGTAATTGTCCTGGGGACAAATTATGACGAGCAATATGTGGAAACTCGATCGCCCTAGCATCCCTGAGCCAATGGAATGCAGTGGTACAGCACTAATCATCGCTCTCACTAAATATACTCAACCTTGGCAAAGAGCAAACACAGTTGAACGAACTTTGCAACATTGCGGGATCGAGCCTTTTGCTGAAGTTTTGGGCGTACAGAACAGCGGAATATTAAGGGCTAATATACCGGAATCGCTCAGAAAACCACATCCGAATTTGCTGTTTCGCGCTTTGGCAATTCAGGCATTTGGGAAGATGCGAGAGGGGCTGATATCAAGTGAGATAGCGGCTAGAGCCACTGATTTTAGCAAAAATCTGCTGGCGGCGTTAGAAGTGGAAGCGCGAGGGGGATCGACTCCTTTAATTCGCTGGTCTGCGGCTGTTAGTATTAAGTCAATTTGCTTGGATGAAGCACGGCAAGGCAAGGAAGGTGCTGTCAATATCACCATCAATGCAGAGGAAATTGAGCGGCGGGTTGTAGAAGAGCAAATTAAAGTGTTAACAAGCAACAAATTTGCTTTGGGCGACAGCAGCAGAAATGACAGCAGTAAGGAATATGAGAATTGTCTCGATTTTTGGGTGTACGGGCCGAGCTGGCTGCTGCCGAGCCTGTCAATGGATTGCGAAGAATATCTGTTTTGGATCGAGCGAGTATTTGCTGCGATCGCAGTTACGAGTCCGTACAAATTGAGTGCCGAAAACGATGCAGCGGTAACAAACTTTTGGGAAGTTGCCGAAAATAATTTTAATGACTGGGAATTCTCCAAAATACTTGCCAAAATTTTTGAGTTCCTGCACCACCCGGAAGCGAGAGTAAAAAATCTAGCTGCTATTATTTTAGAACCGTACAAAGACAAGCTAGACCGAAAAGCGGCGCAGATTATGACAGCGATCGTATATAAATTTAATGTAAAGTATCAGCCCTTAGAATGTCTGACTATTCCCGAAATTGAGGAGTACAAAGCGTCACTGTATCGAGGTAAAAGGGAAATTGACGAGATGTATAGTCAGGCTTTGTCGCTGTGCGGCGATCGGGATGTCGAACTCGCAAGTTTCTTGTCATCTAAACAAAATAAATACCAAAATACTCTAGACGAGCATATCAACAATCTCAGCAAGTTAGTTAAATCAATCATATATTGCCAGAGTTTGTTAGATGCTAATAGGGAGCTTTTGTATTTGACTATAGAGCGGCTAGAAAAATGGGATTACACCCTCGACAATAAACTGGCTGCCCATCGCAAACAACTCACAAACCTGAGCTTAGACAAAAACACCTCCGAGCAGTGCATCAACCTAGACAATGAACTTAATTATATCAGAGACGCTTTGCAGTATACTTTGTATGAAATCACCTCAAATATTAACAGCAAAATTAGAGAGTTAGAACTTTCTGTGTCCAAAAATAACAAGACTGCAACAGATATGTTTAAGTGGACGTGGGTATTATTCGGGGTGTGGTTTTCAGTAGGGCTGCTTTTATATTTATCTGATGTAGTAATTAACTCGATATCCACTGTGAGCTACCAAAGCGAATTTCTAGTTTATTGGACTATTTTTTTTAGTGTGATGGTGGTATTTTTGTTAGTATTAGCTGTATTCTTTTCGGGGTTCGCTGCTTTAGACCAGCGCCGAGAATCTAAATTAATTCCTAAATTTGATAGTTTAAGTCAAATAGGCAGCAGTTTTGCTATTTTGTGGCAAAAGAGTTACTTGCAGCAGTTTGTACCGTCGGTGCGATCGCATTAAAAATGTTGAAAACTTCCTAAATCCCCTCAGTAGGGTGCGTCAGAGAAAGAGTTTCAACCTAACTCAAAAAGTTTGTTTCTGACGCACCCTACCAGGACTAGGAGGACGATCTCTAAGATGCGGTTGCCGCACTTACTTTCTGGGTGTTGCTACCTTGATTTGCCAGTTGAATTAATTCAACCTTATATCCATCTGGGTCTTGTACAAAAGCGATGACTGTTGAACCGTGCTTCATCGGGCCGGGTTCGCGACTAACTTTACCGCCGCGAGCTTTAATTTCTTCGCAAGTACCGTAAATGTCGTCAACGCCGATCGCAATATGACCGTAAGCATCCCCCAAATTGTACTCTGTGACGCCCCAGTTGTATGTTAATTCCAAAACTGTAGTGTCTGATTCGTCGCCGTAGCCCACAAAAGCCAGAGTAAATTTACCGTCTGGATAGTCCTTTTTTCGTAGCAATTTCATGCCCAGAACCTCGGTGTAAAATTTGAGGGACTCTTCCAGGTTGCCGACTCGGAGCATCGTGTGTAGTAGTTGCATTTAGCTCACTCCAAATTTCTTAAGCTTTCATCTATTTTAGCGATTTCTTGCTGAAAAAACTCGCGCTTCAACCGTCGCAGTTGCCGCAGGTTGATAACTGTCTATTTGATTTAGCTTTGTACTTCCACCACACCCCTAAACATATTCATGCCGCACGTAAATAGGTATCGTCCAGGTTGGTCAGGGGTGAATTCAACAGCCGTTACCTGATTTAGAGGTAATTCTCGCACAATGTGAAAATCTGGTAACAACACTTTTTCAAGACAACTATTGGGGTCGCGCCTCAAGAAATTGAGCCGGACTAATTGACCTGCTTTCACAACTACAGTGGCAGGCTCATAACCCCCGTCTACAGTAATAGTCAACTCTTGTATCCCCTGAATAGATTCAGCTTGCTGCCCTTTAGTTTTACTGAACAAAAACCACCACAATTCCCAACCAATTAATGTTAAACCCCCTATTGTGACGCCAACTTTTAAACCTAGTGGCTGTTCAATGCTGCGGAATTGAGTCGTAGAAGTAGAATGCTGGACGGACATTTCGGAAGCTTGAACTCCCGATGTCATTCCCATCACAATTCCTAAACTCGCGAGAATTCCCAAAATTTGACGATGGTGTAACATTTTTATAATTCCTCCAAATTTAGGCAATAGATTTTGGTTTAAAATTCCGCAAGCGCAAAGCATTAGTAAGTACGGAAACTGAACTAAAAGCCATTGCTGCACCGGCGATAATTGGATTTAGCAGCCAGCCAAAAATAGGGTACAAAATGCCAGCCGCGATCGGTATTCCAGCGATGTTGTAAATAAACGCAAAAAACAGATTTTCGCGGATGTTCCGCATGGTTGCACGGGAAAGTTTAATTGCTGTAACTATGCCTTGCAAATCTCCTGAAATTAAGGTTATATCGCTGGCTGCGATCGCCACATCTGTGCCGGTGCCGATCGCAATTCCCACGTCTGAAGCGGCCAAAGCCGGCGCGTCGTTAATCCCATCTCCCACCATCGCGACAATTTTTCCTCCCCGTTGCAGGGCTTGAATTTGAGCTGCTTTTTGGTCGGGTCTAACTTCGGCAAAAACGCGAGTAATGCCCACGGATTGGGCGATCGACTCCGCAGTCGCGCGGTTGTCCCCCGTCAGCATCGCTACCTCCAAACCGAGTTTTTGAAGTGCTTTCACCGCCTGCGCTGACGATGGTTTGAGAGCATCAGCAATGCCGAGAATTGCCTCTATTTGGCCTTCTACAGCCATCCAAACAACCGTTTTGCTTGCAGCTTCCAAAGCTCTGGCGCGCAGTTCCAGATATTCAGTATCGCAGCCTAGTTCCTGCATCCACCTCAGCGTTCCCAGGGCGATCGACTTTCCGCCTACAACCCCTCGAACACCACTCCCCGCGATCGCCTCAAAATCCTTAACATCCCTCAAATTTACCTCTTGAGATTGAGCGTATCTAACAACAGCTTCCCCCAAAGGATGCTCCGAATTGTGCTCGACCGACGCCGCCAATTGCAGCAATTTTAACTCATTGCTGTTCGCCGTTCCTTTAATTGTCACAAAATCAGTTACAGTCGGCTTACCTTCGGTAAGAGTTCCAGTTTTATCTAACACGATAATTTGGATTTTGTGAGCCAATTCTAAACTATCGGCTCCTTTAATTAAAATTCCGTTTTCTGCACCTTTACCAGTGCCAACCATCACAGCAGTCGGAGTCGCTAAACCCAAAGCGCAGGGACAAGCAATAATCAATACTCCCACCATTGTCACGGTCGCTAGAGTGAAGTTTCCCGTCGTGTTAAACCAGACAATAAAAGTAGCTAAAGCGACGGAAATTACTACAGGAACAAACCAACCCGTCACTTGGTCGGCTAACTTTTGAATTGGTGCTTTTGAACCCTGTGCATCCTGCACCATCTTGACAATTTGAGCTAAAAAGGTATCTTTGCCAACTCTTGTCGCCCGAAACTTGAAGCTGCCAGTTTTGTTAATTGTCGCTCCGATAACTTCGTCGCCAAGCTGCTTTTTGACAGGCAAACTTTCTCCCGTAACCATTGCTTCGTCTACAGTGGAAGAGCCTTCAATTACCTCTCCATCTACGGGGATTTGCTCTCCCGGCCGCACCTGCACAACATCGCCAATTTCCACTTGGGCGATCGGCACTTCCAACTCTTCCCCGTTGCGAACTATCCGAGCAGTTTTTGCTTGCAAACCCATGAGTTTCCGAATGGCTTCGGAAGTCTCTCCCTTCGCCCGATTTTCTAGGGTTTTCCCCAACAAAATTAAGGCAATAACGCTAGCTGCTACTTCGTAGTAAACGCTAGGAGTCAAACCTTGGGCTGTCAAGAAACCTGGGAAAAATGTCACAAATACAGAATAAAAGTAAGCAGCACTTGTACCCAAGGCAATCAGAGTATCCATTGTCGCTACACGCCGTTTTAGGGATTTCCAAGCTCCCACATAAAACGATTTGCCGCACCAAAATTGTACGGGGGATGTCAGGACTAATTGCAGCCAAAAATTGTGCAGCCATGCGGGAATAAATGGCAGGTGCAAGCCGGTCATCGCTGGAATAGCGCCCACAACTAGCAGGATGCTTATGATGCCTGCTGTCCAGAGTTTCCGCTGCAAGGTTTGAGATTCAGATTTGCGATCGGCTTGTTCGGAATCATCCTCTGTCGCCGCCATTTCTGGAAGTGGCAAAGCTTGGTATCCCGCATCATCAACCGCCGATTGAATTGTTTCTAAGTCGGTTTGCTGGGAGTCGTATTGGATGGTTGCTTGTTCCATCCCAAAATTGACATGACACTCAATTACGCCGGGAACAGATTGAATTGCTTGTTCGATAGAGGAAGCACAAGAAGCACAACTCATGCCCCGCAATTTAAGTGTGAGATTGTCCATATATGCCATCCTCAATGAGACATTTACCCTTTGTCTTTAAATAGTTGGATAGCCCGCCGATGCGATCGCTTTCCTAACTTCACTTTCCGACTTAGCGGTTTGAATCGTGACCAATTTTGTCTTGAGATCCGCCTCAACAGTTGAGGCTGAGTCAATGGCTTGGACTGCTTTTGCGATCGTAGTCGCACAAGCAGAACAAGCCATTTTAGGAACTTGTAGCTGTAAAGTCATAATTTGAACCTCAGCAGAAACTACTCTGCTCAATCAATGAATTAACTCCATTGTAAAGTCTCCTGTTAACTGGAGAGTCAAGGGTAATTGCAAAATAAATCAGGAATTATAAAAAAACTGGTTTGACACGCTACCCATAGGGGTAAGGCACGCGCTGTGCACCATAGATAATTAGATTCAAGTGAGTTCTGTAAATCTTAAATTTGAGTGCGATCGACGGCACAGCAATAATTCTTTACAAGTTCGCAGCAAAAATTTCATCCTAATTTCATTTATATATGAAAAAATGAAAATAAATGGCAGTTTTAAGGATATAAAATCTATGAAACCAATTTCATTAAAAACAGGCTTTGCAGTCCTGATATTGACCGCCGCAGCCGCTTTAACCAGCGGAGTGCTTGCAGCTTGTTCAAAAGCCCCTTCCAGCGAAACTCAAGCCCCAAATGTTACGGCTGCAACCGAAGCAAACAACAAGCAAAACGTGGCCCAAGGCGGTGGCATGAATCATGGCATGAATCATGGCATGAATCACGATATGTCAATGGATTTAGGCCCTGCCGATGCCGATTACGATTTGCGGTTTATTGATGGCATGACAGTACACCATCAAGGTGCTGTAAACATGGCTCAAGATGTGCTTAAACAATCCAAACGCCCGGAAATGAAAAAACTTGCCACTAATATAATTGCTGCTCAAAACCGCGAAATAAATCAAATGAAAGAGTGGCGAAAAACTTGGTATCCCAAAGCCAGCAGTACGCCGATGGCTTATCACGCTCCAATGGGTCACATGATGGCCATGACTCCCGAACAAATGCAAAGCATGATGATGAGCATGGATTTAGGGGCCGCTGACGACCAATTTGACTTGCGATTTATCAATGCGATGATTCCTCATCACGAAGGAGCTTTAGTGATGGCTGAAGATGCTTTGAAGAAGTCAAAACGCCCGGAAATGAAGAAATTGTCTCAAGAAATTTTGACTTCGCAAAAGCAAGAAATTGAGCAAATGAAACAGTGGCGGCAAACTTGGTATAAACAATAATTTAGCTCACCTCAATAAAAAGTGACCCAAATCGCGAAAATGAGTGACATTAATCACAGTAGCTCAAGAGTTCCGAAAATACTTGCTTTACCAAAGCAAGAAATTGAGCAAATGAAAAAGTCGCGACAACCTTGGTAGACAAAGTAATGTAGCTCGACTGTGGCTGTCAGCATTTGTCTGACTCCACCTCACTTCCCTGAGAGTACCTACACCTACTGTAGATAATTGAACCGCTCTACCTCTAAAGTAGTAGAAAGTTACGTAAGAATACTGTAGACAATTGCTCAGCCCTACATCTAAAGTAGTAGATAGGTCAGCAAAAAGCTATATACATAGAGAGGGTAGTTTATGATATTGAATACCTTGGAATTAAACAGCACTTATAAATCGAATGCAGCCGTAGATGAGCTACTGAGCGAATTGACAAAAGAAATTGCAGCGCCAGCAGAGATAAAAAAACCAGAAAAAAATCTACAGCAAAATCGCTTGTCATTAGGCGAAACTTATCTTCGTATTTTAGAATCTGGTGGGCATCTGGGCTGCTGATTCAAAATTTCATCCTAATTTCATTTGACGGTGAAATACTAGGTTGAGTAGAGCATTTCTAGCTCTCGGTCATTGCTTAGCGGTCGCTTCTTGGAAAATGCTAATAAGTAGCTTTACTTAAGTGGTATCACTTACTTACCTTGGCAAAATACCAACCGTTAAACCTGTGGCACTCAACCTGATTTCAAGGACAATGCCAACGATGATATTTCACAAATATGCTCAGTCTCCGGCAATTATTAGCAGCTTTTCTGGAATTTTGTTCAGCCTAATTTTGCTAACTTCTCCCGCCGCAGTTTTTGCCCACGCTGGCCACGGAAATGAATTTCACCAAAGCAGCGAAACACCTCAAACTCCTGCTGCTATTTCTGTCGATGCCGAAACAGCAAAACGATTAGGAATTAAAGTCTCCCCTGCCGCCCGCCAGCGACTAGATATCGGCATCAAAACCACAGGACAAATTGAAACTTTGCCCAACCAAAAAGTAGAAGTGACGGCTCCTGTTGCTGGCAAAGTAGTAGAGTTGCTGGTTGAGCCTGGGGACAAAGTATCTAAAGGTCAACCAATTGCGGTTTTATCGAGTTCAGAATTAGGACAATTGCGGGTTGAATCTCTCTCGAAACGTGCCGAAGCTGAGGCAGATTTTCAGCAAGCCGAAGGCGATCTCAAACTAGCACGAGAAAATTACGCTCGCCAACTTCAAATATCCGCAGCAGAAATCGCCCAAGCCCAAACCCAATTGACAGCGGTAACTAAGCAGTACCAGCAAGAACAAGAATTAGTAAACAAGCGTTCCGTGGTGCAAGCCGCTCAAGAAAACTATCAGCGTCAAGTTGAAATAGCGCAAGCAGAAATAGCGCGGGCAGAAACAGAATTAACTATTGCTAAAGAACAGTTCGATCGCGACAAAGAATTAGTGGCATCTGGGGCGATCGCACGGCGCACAATGCTGGAATCGCAAGCCCACTTCGCCGAAGCACAAGCCGCTGTTGCTAAGGCAAAAAGCCGTCCTGAAGTTATCAAAGCCCAAACCGAAATTAAACAAGCCGAAGTAGACCTCCCAATGCGGGAATTGCGGGAATCTCAAGGCAGAGTAGCAGACGCAAAAGCTCAACTTACCAGAGCTCTGAGCCGCCGCGAAGTCCTAGAAGCCGAGAACCAACTCAAACGCGGCAAAACTGCCGTCGAAGTCGCTCAATCGCGCATTCGCTTGGCTGACGCAGCCTATCAAGCGCGACTGCAACAATTAGGAACTGCTGCCAACGATCGAGGACTCGTTACCGTAGTTGCTCCGATTTCAGGGACGGTAGCCGATCGCGAAATCACCCCAGGAGAGTCAGTAAACGCTGAAAAACCGTTGATGAGTCTGTTAAATGACAGTCGCGTTTTTGCCACAGCCAATATTTACGAAAAAGACCTGAATCAAGTAAAAAAGGGTCAGGAAGTCAGGGTAAAAGTCGCTAATTTACCCGATCGCACTTTCAATGGAAAAATCGCCTTAATTGGGTCATCCGTGGAAGGAGAAACGCGGGTTGTGCCGGTCAAAGCAGAACTAGATAATATTAACGGCGAATTAAAGCCAGGACTGTTTGCTGAGTTGGAGATTTTAACCGACAAAACTGCCACAAATATTTTAGCAATTCCGAGTGCGGCGGTAGTGGATGTTAGCGGTAAAAAAACCGTTTACCTCCAAAATGGCAATGCTTATCAAGCTGTTGAAATTGAACTCGGTCAAACTGCGGGAGATTTAGTTGAAGTTAAGAGGGGTTTATTCGAGGGAGATTTGATAGTAACGCAGCGAGCACCTCAACTTTACGCACAATCTTTGCGGGGCGGCAGCAAGCCCTCAAAAGACGAGGCAAAGAAAGACGCAACTCCAAAGGTAACAGAGGTTAATTTTAATAATTTACCCGTGTCTTTATGGTGGGCGGGAATAGGGGGAGGAGTTGCGATCGCCTCTCTGACTTTCACAGCCGGCGTGTTGTGGGGAAATCGGCGCAAATTGCCCGCAATAGCAGCGGATTCTGGAAACAATGCCGGAAACAATAGTTTTTCCGCCTCTGCATCGGCGTTGGACAATGAATTGTTGTTACACAATAACAACCATCACGTTAAAACTCAAGAGGCAGAAGTCAATCGATTTTAGATTTTAGATTTTAGATTTTAGATTGAAGCATTGACCCCACGGATAAATTCGGGGGGCAAGTTTCATCGGATACACGTTTTTTATTTCTCCACGGATGAATCCGGGGGCTTGTATCCTGGATGCTTTCGGTCAAGAGTTTAAAGTAACAGCACGACACGGAAGTCACGGATACACGGATAGCTGTTTTTATCAATGCCCAATGCCCCATGCCCAATTCCCAATTCCCAATTCCCAAATTATTAAATGTTCAGCACAATTCTCAGATGGGTAATTAACCGTCGCTGGCTAGTCGTTATCGCCACCATTATTATTAGTCTTTGGACATTATATATCATCCCCCAAATGTCGCTTGATGTCTTCCCTCCTTTTGCGCCCCCGCAAGTGGAAATTCAGACGGAAGCACCGGGGCTCGCGCCGGAAGAAATCGAGTCTTTAGTAACACTGCCAATTGAAAGTGCAATTAACGGAACTCCTGGGGTGACAGCAGTGCGATCGTCTTCCGCTGTGGGCCTTTCTTCGGTTAAGGTAATCTTTGATTGGGGAACTGAAATTTATCAAGCGCGGCAGTTGATAACAGAACGGTTGCAGCAAGCTCAAAGCAAACTCCCGGCTGGGGTAGAAACACCGCAAATTTCTCCCACAACTTCTCCTGTGGGCACTGTTATTACCTATGCTTTTACCTCGGAAACTACTCCTTTGATGGAAGTGCGCCGTCTAGTTGATTGGCAAGTCACAAATCGGATTTTGGCAGTGACAGGCGTTGCTCAAGTGGTGGCTTACGGAGGCGAAGAAAGGCAGTATCAAGTATTAGTAGAACCTGCCAAATTGAAAGCTTTTAATGTGTCGTTGCAGCAAGTAGCTGAAGCGGCGGCTGCTGCAAATGTTAACGCGCCGGGGGGGTATTTAATTACGCCGGATCGAGAAACTTTAATCCGGGGGGTGGGGCGGATTGAGTCTGTGGAAGATTTGCAGCAATCGGCGATCGCCTCTCGCCACGGAACACCCGTCAGAATTGCTGATGTGGCTGATGTCAAAATTGGTGCTGCAATCAAGCGGGGCGATGGCAGTTTTAACGGCAAAAAAGCTGTGATTGTGATGGTAAACAGACAGCCAGTTGCTGATACTCCGACGGTAACTAAGGCGGTTGAGGCAGCAATGGCCCAGGTGCAGCAAGCTCTGCCAAAAGATATTAAAGTTACTGTGACTTTTCGACAGGAAGAATATATCAATTCCTCGGTGGAGAATGTGCGATCGGCTTTAGTTGAAGGCAGTATTATCGTCACCCTGATTCTCATCCCATTTTTGATGAATTGGCGCACTCTGGCGGTTGTTTTGCTGGATTTCTTTCTGACTTGGCTATTGGCGCTGCTGGCGATGTATTGGCTGGGGCTGGGGCTGAATACGATGACTTTGGGGGGTTTGTCGGTGGCGATCGGCACTGCGATCGACGATGCGATCGTCTATGCGGAAAATACCTACCGCAATTTGAGAGAAAATACGTCTTCTCTCGATCCGCGCCCGGTGATGGATGTGATTTTTGACGGCAGTCAAGAGGTGCGCGATTCTTTAATTGGGGCGACTGTAATTGGGATTGTGGTGTTTTCGCCCATTTTTACTTTGCCCGGTGTAGAAGGTCGAATTTTTACGCCGATGGGGATTACTTATTTGGTAGTTGTTGTAATTTCTAGTCTGGAATCGCTGTTAATATCTCCGGCCCTTTGCGCTATTTTGTTGCCTAACAAACGCATGAGTGCTGCGGAACCTTGGCTGCCGAGATTTTGCAAGAAAGTATATCATTTTTTGATAAATTTGTCAATGCGCTATTCGGGGATTATTTTAGCTTTGGCTGCTGCCAGCATGGTGGCTGCATTAATTATTTTGCCATCCTTTGGACGGGTGTTTTTGCCGGAGTTTCAGGAGCAAACTTTGGTGAATACTATTCAGCTTTATCCGGGGGTGTCTTTGGAGACAACAGATAGCGCGGCTTTTGCGATCGAAGATGCTCTTAAGGATGATAGCAGGTTTGAATACGTGCAAGTGCGATCGGGCAGAGCTCCGGGAGATGCTGATGCTGCAGGAGTCAATTTAGCTCACATCGATATCGGTTTGAGCGAGGCAGGAATGAAAAACAGGCCGAAAACTTTGGAGTCGCTGCGGCAGGAATTTGCTAGATTGCCGGGAGTTGCACCCAATATCGGCGGTTTTATTTCTCACCGGATGGATGAGGTTTTATCTGGTGTCAGAAGTCAGATTGCTGTTAAAATCTTTGGCCCTGATTTGGATCAACTTCGCAGCATCGGTGCCCAAGTTGAAGAGCAAATGAAAACAGTTGACGGAATTGTGGATTTGCAACTCGAACCGCAGGTGCCAGTGCCACAAATTCAAATTAAGTTTAACCGTCAAGCTGCGGGTAGATACGGTTTGAAAATCGGAGAGCTTTCTGAAATAATTGAGACAGCTTTGAACGGCAAAGTTGTTTCTCAAGTTTTGGAGGTGCAGCAAACTTTTGACTTAGTTGTTTGGTTGCAGCCTGAAGCCCGAAATAACTTAGAAACTATTCAGAATTTGCTGGTTGATACTCCAAGTGGCAACAAAATTCCCCTGGCCCAAGTTGCTACTGTAAAATACGGTACGGGCCCAAATACGATTAACCGCGAGAATGTTTCTCGCTTGATTGTGGCTGCGGCGAATGCTAAAGGTAGGGATTTGCGATCGGTTGTGAACGAAATTCAAGCTAAAGTCAAACGAGAGGTGCAGTTGCCTTTTGGCTATTTTATCCAGTACGGCGGTCAATTTGAAGCTGAGCAAAGAGCTTCGCAAAATATTATGATATTTAGTGCGATCGCCTTTTTGGTAATTACAGTATTGATGTACTTGTCCGTCAAGTCCCTTCCTTCAACTGCTATGATTATGATTAATTTGCCGATCGGCTTAGTGGGAGGAGTAATTGCGGTAGCTTTGACTGGCGGCATCATCTCTGTAGCTTCCCTGGTTGGCTTTGTCACATTATTCGGCGTTGCTACCCGTAACGGCTTGCTTTTAGTAGACAACTACAACTCTAAATTTGCCGAAGGACTGCCTTTTAAGGAAGCAATAATTAAAGGTTCGATGGAACGGCTCAATGCCATCCTGATGACCGCTTTAACTTCAGCTTTGGGTTTAGCACCTTTAGTATTTGAAGGCGGGGCGGGCAAGGAAATCCTCCAACCGCTGTCAGTAGTAGTTTTAGGAGGTTTATTTACTTCTACAGCACTAACTCTGTTAGTTTTGCCAGCTTTGTATGCTCAATTTGGGACATTTTTACGACCTCAAAAACCTCAGCCAGTTATTGAAGACGGTAAGGTACTTAATGTGTGATATTTTCTAATTATTGTCCGTCAACAAGGAGTCAAACCAATGAAATCGCTCAAGTCTAGCTTAGTTATTCTAGGTAGTGTCGGATTGCTGTTTTTGGGAGCTTGCAGTAAAGGCGACCAAGCAAGCGATCCAAATAACACTCCAGCCTCCCCTCCTGTCGCCTCTCAACCTGCGTCTTCTACTCCCGCCACTGCTCCTGCAACAGCAACTAAAGGGGGACAAGTTGTAAAGTCTGGAGCTTACTATTTAGAGTTTGTACCTGAAAAAGAAGCTACCGGAACTCATTTAGATGTTTTTGTGCAAAAAGGGGAGAAAAAGGAACCAGTTCCTAACGCCAAAGTGACGGCTCAAGTGCAGTTGCCGAATGGAAAGCAGCAAACCCTAGCTCTCAAGTATGATGCTGAGGACAAACATTACGCTGTGGTGTTTCCCGGCAAAGATGCAGGAAGTTATCCCGTAAAAGTGACTGCGGATATTAACGGAGAAAAAGTTGACGGTCGTTTTACCTTCAATCAATAGATAGCTAATAACTAATGCGCTCTAAGTTAGGGGCGCATTAGTTATTAGCAACAAACAACAGCCTCCTGCATTTCCACTAAAAAACCGATCGTATTTCGATCGCACTTTATTTCCTATTTCGTTGCCTGAGTTTTTTTGAGTGGGAAGAAAACTCTACCTGCCAGACTTTGGAAGTAGATGCCACCGACAGTACCTAAAAACATCAAATAGGCGATCGCCTGCACGACATAGAGCTTATCCGTGTAGCCAAACAGCGCACTCAACAACAAACCGGGAAACTTTTCTTCGGGAAGCAGTTGCGAGGTATTCCAGACCATCGGCCCGAGAATGCAAGAGTGAATTTTAGTAAATCTTTCGTAATAGAAACACAGTGCTGCTGATTCGCGATTTGTTTGCGATAAAATATTCATCGCGCTGTCAAAAATTCCCAAAGTAGATACCACTAAACCTGCTACAATAAAGAGCAATAAAATGCCCATATATTTGAAAAACAGGCGGATATTAATTTTGACTCCCCATTTAAATAGCAGGACGCCAAGTCCGGCGGCTGAGAGAATGCCCGCCAAAGCGCCGAGGGCTGGAATAATGCCTTGTTGAAACTTGGCGACGACAAACAAAACAGTTTCAAACCCTTCGCGCAAAACGGCAATAAAAACTAAACTAAATACGCCCCAACCAGCATGAGAGTTTTGCGTTAAGGCGGCACTCACAGCGCCTTCAACTTCGGCTTTCATAAATCGCGCTTGCTTGGTCATCCAAATCAGCATCCAGCTAAGCATTGCGATCGCTATCAGCCCAAAGATTCCCTCTAGCAGCGACTCCATAATCGGTGCAAAAGGCTGATTGGATGCGGACAAAATTTGAATCGTCCAGCCGAAAAGTACACCTATCAAAGCGCTGGCGATAAGTCCAACGCCAACACCACCGAAAACCCAAGGACTTAAATAACTTTGTCCTGATTTTTTGAGGCAAGCTAGAACGATTCCGACAACTAAAGCGGCTTCGACTCCTTCGCGGAGGGTAATTACAAATGTGGGCAATGCTTCGCCAAAATTCATTTTTTTATGGTGGGAATGAGAGTGGTTAATGAGCGAGGTAATTGGCAGGTTATTTACCAATTACCGCTCTCGATCAGAGTAATGTTTTTAGGATGCTGGTTTGAGAACTTTTTGGGTGTCGCTTTCGATCGTTTTAACTAGCTGGTTGACTTGTTCGGTTGTTTTTACGGGTGCTGCTGGTGCGATCGCCGTTGGCCAATTTGTCTTCAGTTCAGCCATGTTGGCAACAATTGCTTTGTCAATTTCAGGGCTGGTTTTAGCCACTTGTTCGGCGATATCTTTGTACAGCATTTCCGCGTACATGACAAAACCCCGCGAATCTTGATATTCAATAATTGCGGAAATCTTGCCGTTAGCAACTGCGGCTCCGTATTCGGAATTAGCTGTATCCAGCAAGCCGTTAATCACTTGCAGCACGAACTTCGGATCTTTTCGCTGCGTTTCGGGAAGGGCGGCAATTGCTCCATCAACTGCTTGCATAGATGTGTCAAATTCCGCCTTGACTTGAGCCGGATCTTTTGCACCCGCTTTAACTAAATCCTGCAATTTAATTAAAGTAGCCTTAAATTCAGGAATTTTACGCTCGTTTAACTGATCTTCCACATCGGCATAAATTTCTTCGACTGGATGCCCGATGTGCGGTTCTGCCTGGTCGGGTTTGCCTTGATCCAATAGTTCTTGGGCTACGAAAAGATGCCCTTTCATCAAGCCAAGTTTAGTCATGTAATCTACATCTTTGGCTTCGCCTGTCAGCACCACATTTTCAATAGTTACCAGGTCTTTAATTTGGTCGAATTGGGCTTGAGTAATGACATTTTTTGAAACCAATTCTTCGACTTTTCCGTAAGGGCGGCTGGCTTGAATTTTGTTAGAAAGTGCCGGCACTCCTAACTTGGCTTCGAGTTTATCTAACTCTGAAAGAATGGCAGTATTGATGTTGATGCCGCCCTTGCCGCCGTGATTCCCGCTGTGACCGCTTGTGGATGCGGGACTGGCTGTGGCAGCGGGTGAGGGTGTGCTGTCGGTGTTGCTAGCCGTGGGGGAAACGCAACCGGTCAGAGCAACGAGGATGGCTGTAGCAGTGACTGTAGGTAATAAACGAAAAGTTGATAACATGGCAGTTGCTAATTTTTACGTTATGTGCATTTGGAATCGCAAGTTATTAAGAAATTTTCTCAATTATTTGCGAGCTATTCATTTTACCTATTTGCGATCGAGCTTGTCAAATAATTTCATACTTTATGTGAATCGGCGCACCCTGGTAGCAGGATTCGGTTTAAGTGATGACTTCAAATACCCCCATGCAGCCTGCTTCGGCGATCGCATCTTGATGGGGATGAAACATATATTTTCCAGGGTAGCCGTAGGTAAATTCTAATATATGTCTTTCAGCTACTCCCATGGTGATGACATCAGTTCTTTCACTGGGAGTTAAAGTCATTCCCGTGCGATATACGTCAAAAAAGTTGGCGTGCAAGTGAAAAGTTACTGCTGCTTCGTACTCAATCAGGTTGAGAACGTAGAGCCGAATTAACTGATTTTTGTAAATAGGTATCGGGTTGTTCATATAATAATTGGGCAACCCATTAAAAGCGTATAGTTCGTTTTTTTCGTCCTCGTTTACGTCATATCCCCCCATGATTAACATGATTTCATCGGCGGGAGGGCGGGGTTTTGGCGGATCGATAATGAACATTCCATATAGTCCTTTACCGATGTGGCGTGTTACGGGAGCAATATGGCAGTGATATAGATGGACTCCATAAGGATTGGCATCGAATTCATAAATAAATACCGAACCGTTCCTTACTGGTTTAACGCCATCCATTTCTGTGGGGTGAATGCCGTGAAAATGCAGCGAGTGAGAATGTCCACCTTTGTTAGAAAAGATGACGCGGATACGATCGCCCTCTGTTGCCCTCAATGTCGGCCCGGGCACGCGATTGTTGACGTTCCAGGTGTTGAAAGTGACGGCGCTGTTAAGTTGGACGATCGAAGTATTAGCTTCCAGGCGAAATTCCCGAACCGTGCGCCCGTTTTCGCGCGTCACGGTGCCGTAATCAAAATCCCGCGCAATTTGCATCGGGTTGATATTGCTGACGGTGAGTGCATCTGCCGGGATTGGCGGAATTCTCGCCACTGATGTCGGTTTGCGAGTCAAGTTTTGAAGTGCGATCGCGCCGCCCGCTACCCCAGCCCCAGCTATTCCTAGCTGTAGCAGTTGGCGGCGACTCCAGCGCCCAGCCTTTTTAATGGCGGGACGATCGGATAAATCTGTCATACTTATTGATAATTTTTCGCAAAAATTTACTCGTGGTTGATTATAAGACATTACCAGCTTGTTGTCAATTATTGTCAACAGTTATTTTTTCTGCGAAGTCAGAAAATTTCATGCTGATTTCATCTCAGTATGTGAGGTTAGATGTTGGGGTAGATGCTGCCGATCGCTAACAATGTATAAGGATTTACCGCTATAAATTAGAGTTATGAGAGTTTTGCTAGTTGAAGATGAGCCAGATTTAGGGAAAGCGATCGAGCGCACTTTAAAGCAGGAAAAATATATAGTTGATTGGGCCGTAGATGGCAGTGAAGCTTGGGAATATTTAGACAGTCAGTGGACGCAATATAACCTGGCTATTTTTGACTGGTTGCTACCAGGATTGTCAGGATTGGAACTGCTGCGGAGATTGCGTGCTAAAAATAGCGCCCTGCCCGTCTTGATGCTAACAGCAAAAGACCGCATGGAAGATAAAGTGGCGGGACTAGACGCCGGGGCTGACGATTATTTAGTTAAACCGTTTGGCATGGCGGAACTGTTAGCAAGATTGCGGGCCTTGCAAAGGCGATCGCCCCAAATTCAACCGCAACAGCTACAGGTAGGAAATCTGGTTTTGGACTGCGGAAATCGAACTGTGTGCCATCTCGATCGCAACGGCCAAAAGCCGATCATTTCGCTGACAAACAAAGAATTTCAACTGTTACAATACTTTATGAAACATCCGAACCAAATTGTGACTACTGACCAAATTCGGAATCAGCTATGGGAGGCTAGTGCAGATACCTTTAGCAATGTGGTAGCAGCTCAAGTGCGCTTGCTGCGGCGCAAACTTGAGTCGGTGGGCGGCGCGAATTTAATTGAAACCGTACACGGCGTCGGATACCGCATGAGAAATTAAAGCTGTAGGGGCAACGGCGGGGGGAATATACCTCGTTTCCAGTATCTGGCTATAATATAGAAAGCTCCATCAGAAATATAACTGCCATGAAAGATTTAATCCAACAAGAGTTAGAAAAGCTCGATCTAGAACAACTCAAACAAGTATTTGAATTTATTGCCTTCCTGAAATTCCGTGCCAGATTAGTTACTATTCCAGCAATCGATGAAACTAACTTAGCTGCACTATACGGCGAATTTGCCGAAGAAGACCGACAACTTGCGGAACTCGGAATGAGCCAATATGCAGAACTCCTAAAACATGAGGATTTGGCATGACAGTCAGACGAGGTGAAATCTGGATTGCAGCCCTCGATCCTACACAAGGTTCCGAACAGGCCGGTGTACGTCCCATAATTATTTTCCAGAACGATACTATTGCGAGATACACGACTACTGTTATCAGTATTCCTCTAACAACTAATCTGCGCCGTGCCTCTCTCCCTTCATGTGTTTTAATTCCCAGCGGTGAGGGAGGATTGACTCAAGATTCCGTTGCATTGTGCCATCAAATGCGAGTTTTGGATAAAACACGCTTGCGAAATAAAATTGGTGAAGTTAATTCAGATATCTTGGTACAATTAGAAAATAATGTATTATTTACCTTGGGATATTTACCTTAAAAAAGAGCGCTCGACTCAATGTGAATCAAAATAAACTCTTTAACCGAACTCGCTGGCAATTAGCCATTTCCTATGCGGCTGTAATGGGTTTGATTTTAAGCTTGTTGGGATTTGGCGTATATAAGGCGATCGCCCACGCTCACTGGGTAGCCATAGACCGCGAATTAGAATCCGTAGCGGGGACGCTACACGACAGCCTAGAACTCAAATTGCAGCAGCCCGGACGATTGGAGCCAATAGTCAACGAACTTTTGCCCAACCTCCGCCTAATTGGAGTTAAAGGCATTAAAGAACAGTTGCCAAGCCGCCATATTTTAAGCGCTATCAACCAAGGCTATTATTATATTCGTTTATTTGATTATTCGGGGAAATTAATTGCTACAGCAGGCGCTTATCCCGAAGAATTACCACCAGCATTGAATTCCCAATACTGGCAAACAATAACTGACACCAAAGGCAATGTTTATCACCAAATTTCAGTAGCGCTACATACCCAAACACAGCAAGATTGGGGATATTTTCAAGTTGGTCGGAGCCTGCAAGACTTCAATGATTATCTCAGTACAGTGAAATGGGTTTTGAAATTAGGATTGCCTACAGCATTGATTTTGATAGGCTTTGCTAGTTGGTTATTGGCTGGATTGGCCATGAAACCGATTTACTCTTCCTACCGACAAATCCAACAGTTTACAGCGGATGCAGCTCACGAATTGCGGACGCCTTTAGCGGCTTCGCAGGCGACTGTAGAATCGGCGCTGTTGACGCCTCAATTAGATGAAAAAGAGGCGCGGGAAATTTTGCGGACGGTAGAGCGCCAAAACCGACGATTGACTCAGTTAGTTGCTGATTTGCTGCTGCTGGCTCGCATGGATAATCAAGTGATACGCGATCGCCGTCAATTATGTTGTTTGAATGACCTTGTTAGCGATTTAGTAGAGGAATTGGCAGCTTTGGCGATCGCTTCTAAGGTAGCCCTAACAACGTCCGTGCGAGTGCAGCAGCAATTAAATGTTGTCGGCAATTCCGACCAACTTTATCGCTTAGTTGCTAATTTAATTGTTAATGCCATTCAATACACTCCGGCGGGCGGGAAAGTAACAGTTATTTTAGATTGCAGCCACCAAGAGGCCATCGTTCAGGTTCAAGATACCGGTATTGGGATAGCGGCGGCAGATTTAGAGCGAATATTCGATCGATTCTACCGAGTCAACAGCGATCGATCGCGCAATACCGGCGGTTCGGGACTGGGATTGGCGATCGCCCAAACCATAGCCCGGGCACACCGCGGCAGCCTCAGCGCCCGCAGCGAATTGGGTTCCGGCAGCACCTTTCTCCTGCAGTTGCCTTTGTGAGCTACTATGTGAGGGCAACTGACATCTTGCACCATGTTCGCTTAACAGGCTTTTCGGCCTGTTCCACAAAAATTGAAATATCTTGTGGGGAGTAGGGGTTGGACAGGAGAACCCGCCCGTGAAAGGCTAATTGAGAATTGTGCAAGATGTGGGGAAAACCGAATCATCTTTTTGTGGTAATCCCTTTTGCAGAAGAGAGCACGATCGCCGAAAATCATTAAATAGCTATTTCTAAGCAACTAGCAGTCATCAGAGAGAAAAATTATGACAGTTTTAGAACAGGGAACAATCTCAATCCATACCGAAAATATTTTCCCGATTATCAAGAAGTCGCTATATACTGACCACGAAGTCTTCTTGCGGGAACTAATTTCTAACGGCGTCGATGCCATTGCCAAACTCAAAATGGTTTCCCGTTCCGGCGAATACGGCGGCGACACGGGCGAACCGCAAATCAACATAGCGATCGACAAAGAAAACAAAACCCTCTCAATTTCCGATAACGGCATCGGCATGACCGCCGATGAGGTAAAAAAATACATCAACCAAGTCGCTTTCTCCAGCGCAGAAGAATTTATTGAAAAATACCAAGGCAGCGGCGAGGACGCAATTATCGGTCACTTCGGTCTCGGTTTCTACTCTTCTTTCATGGTGGCGAAGAAAGTAGACATTGATACTCTTTCTTACCAAGAAGGCTCCCAAGCAGTACACTGGTCTTGCGACGGTTCTCCCGCTTTTGAACTATCAGAATCTTCCCGCACGGAACGCGGCACTACTATTACTCTTACCCTCCAAGACGAAGAAGAAGAATATTTAGAACCCACTCGCATTAAGCAGTTAATCAAAACTTACTGCGATTTCATGCCAGTTCCCATCAAATTTGAGGGAGAGGAGCTCAACAAGCACAAAGCAATTTGGCGAGAATCAGCCAGCAATTTGCAAAAAGAAGATTACTTAGAACTCTACCGCTACCTTTACCCGTACCAAGACGAGCCGCTGCTGTGGGTACACCTGAATACAGATTATCCTTTTATTGTCAACGGGATTCTTTACTTTCCCAAACTGCGGCCGGATGTCGATGTTACCCAAGGCAATATCAAGCTATTCTGCAACCAGGTTTTTGTCAGCGATCACTGCGAAGAAATTATCCCGAAATTCTTGATGCCGCTGCGGGGCGTTATTGACAGTACCGACATTCCCCTGAACGTTTCTCGCAGTTCTTTGCAAAGCAATCGGACTGTGCGGAGAATCGCTGATTATATTGCTAAAAAAGTGGGCGATCGCCTGAAAGAACTCTACCGCGACGACCGCGACGAATACATCCGCTGCTGGCAAGATATCGGCACTTTTGTCAAGTTCGGAACTCTCAACGATGACAAGTTCAAAAAGCAAGTCGAAGATATCTTAATCTACCGCAGCACCTACGAACCAACAGCCGAGAAGTCAGAAACTGTGACGCCCGAAGTTCAGGTGCAAAGTGAGGAAGGAGATTTGTGGCAAGATGTCACTCCGAAGTCGGAAAATTCTAGTTCCACGCAGCCTTACACGACTCTAAAAGAGTATTTGGAACGCAATCAAAAACGCCACGAAAATCGCGTGTTTTATTGTACCGATCCGGCGTCTCAAGCAACTTACGTGGCAATGCACAAAAGCCAAGGTTTAGAAGTGCTGTTTATGGATTCTTTCATCGACACGCACTTTATCAGCTTCTTGGAAAGAGAATACTCAGATGTCAAATTCTCGCGGGTTGATTCCGACATCGACGAAACGCTAATTGACAAAGAGAAAGAAGCGGAAATTGTCGATCCGGCGACGAATAAGACTCGCAGCGAACAAGTTAAAGAAATGTTCCAAAAAGCTCTCAACAAGCCGAAAGTGAACATTCGCACAGAAGCTTTGAAGTCTGACTCTGCGGAGGCGACGCCACCTGCGATCGTACTTTTGCCGGAAGCTTTGCGCCGGATGCGCGACATGACGGCGCTTTTGCAGCAGCAAGCGGCCGAATTCCCCGAAGAACACGTTTTGCTGGTGAATACGTCTCACCCGCTGATTCAAAATTTGGCTAGTTTGAGTCAGGGTGCGATTATTCAAGGCGGCGGGGAGTCTCCATCAAGTCAGTTGGCGAGTATGATTTGTCACCACGTTTACGACTTGGCTTTGATGGCCCAGAAGGGTTTCGATGCTGAAGGGATGAAGGATTTTGTCGAGCGATCGAATCAAGTCTTGACAAAATTGACTGAACGTGCAATGTAATTAACCCCCCGAACCCCCCTTGCTAAGGGGGGGAGCAAGAGTTTATTTCTATTGCTAAAGGGATAAGTCAAGCCTTCTTCCTTCTTCCTTCTTCCTTCGGGTATAATGAAATGCTGCACGCAAAAAACGGTAATCAGGAGGGAAGTATGTCACGGAAATGTCAGCTAACGGGAAAGAAGGCGAATAACGGTTTTGCAGTTTCTCACTCGCACCACCGCACTCACAAATTGCAAGAGGCCAATTTGCAGTGGAAGCGGGTTTGGTGGCCGCAGGAAAAGCGCTGGGTAAGATTGCACCTTTCTACAAAGGCGATTAAAACCTTGCAAAACAAGGGTTTGGAAATCATGGCGAAGGAAGCTGGAATTAACCTGTACAAGCTTTAAAAAACTTGGCTAATTGAGAAAAGGGCGATCGGGCAAATTAACTGGTGCGATCGCCCTTATTTTAGGGAAAAACCTTGACTAGAGCAATTTTCGGCATTCCAGTAAATAAGTAGTCATCACGCCTTTGCCTTTAACTTCGATCGCGCCCCGACTTTCAAATACATACTTATCGTGCAATATATCATAAATTGCCGACGTGACTTGAATGCACCCCGGCAAGCCGTGGGATTCCATGCGGGAAGCGGTGTTAACGGTGTCTCCCCATAAATCGTAAATAAATTTTTTAATACCGATTACTCCGGCGACAACCGGGCCGGTGTTAATGCCAATTCTGATGCTAAAATCTCGATCGTGGGTATCGCTGAATTCAGTAATTGCCTGCTGCATATCGAGGGCCATTTGGGCGATCGCCTCTGCATGATCGCTGCGGGGCATGGGCAGCCCTCCTACTACCATGTAGGCGTCGCCAATCGTCTTAATTTTTTCCAATCCGTGCTTTTCTGCTAGGCGATCGAATGTGGAAAAAATGTCGTTAAGCAACGACACTAATTCTGGCGGAGAAATTTGGGAACTAATGGTGGTAAAACCGACTATATCTGCAAATAATACTGTTACTTCGGCAAAAGTATCGGCGATGATGCTTTGGTCTTGTTTTAATCTGTCGGCAATGGGTTGTGGTAAAACGTTTAGCAGGAGACGATCGGATTTTTCTTGTTCTAAGCGCAAAGCTGCTTCAGCTTCTTTGCGAGTTGTGATATCTTGAACAGTACCTTCGTAATAAAGCAAATTTCCGTAGGAATCGCGCACGGTATAAGTATTTTCCGAAATCCAAATTATGGTGCCATCTCGGCGGTAAATTTGAGATTCAAAATCAGATACTTTGCCTTGTTCTTCTATTAAGCGGACAACTTCGGCGCGGCGATCTGGGTCAACATAAAGTTGTTGGCTAATATTAGTTAATGTGCCGACCAATTCCTGGCGCGAACTGTAACCGTAAATGCGAAGCAAAGCAGGATTAGCGCTGAGATATTGCCCATCTGGGGTAGTTTGAAAAATACCGACTATAGCATTTTCAAAGATGCTGCGGTATTTTTCTTCAGCTTGCCGCAGTGCTTCTTCAGCCCGCTGGCGTTCTCGCGCTTCCATTGCGAAAGTTACAGAATCTGCTAGAGAAACAGCGAAACTTTGTTCTTCAATCGTCCAAGGGCGGGGCATTCCTACGTGTTCTAAACAGAGAACTCCTGCTGTTTCTCCGCCTATTTGAATCGGCGTATCTAGCATAGAAGTGATGCCGATCGGAATTAGGTAAGATTGGGTAAATTCTCTGGTTCTAAAATCGTTTTGTGCGTCAAAGGCAGCAATTGCACGTTCTTCTCGCAGTGTTTGAAAATAGACAGGATAGTCTGCTGCTGCTAATTCCAAGCCGTGTGAGTGCTGGTTGAGAGTGCGATCGAACAAATCTAGGCACTCGATCTTGGATTTAGTGCGATCGTACAGCCAGACGCTCGAGCGGGCAACTTCCAGAGTTCGGCTAGCAGTTTCAGTTATTTCTTGAAGCGCCTTTGTTAAGTCGCCTTGATTCAGCGCTTTATTTTTGGCTAAATCAATTAATGCCGATTTCTGTTTCTGTAGCTGAAGTTCGCTTTGTTTCAGGGCATTTGTCCGCTCTTCAACTCGGATTTCCAGCTTTTCATTGAGCTTTTGCAGGGCTATTTCAGCTTTTCGGCGATCGGTGATATCTGTCCCGATGCAGAGGATGCCCAAAAGTTTGCCCGCTGCATCAACCAGCGGTTTATTTGCCCAAGATACCCAAACGCGATCGCCACTGCGCCGGATATTTTCATTTTCATAGCTGGTAAAGCGATCGGGATTTTGTAAAATTTGACTATAAACCAACTCTAAGTTATTTCCTTCACAGTCCGTCGGTGGAATAATGGTCCCCAAAGCATTTCTTCCCTGAATTTCTTCCTCTTTGTAACCAAAGAATTTTTCGGCAAATTCGTTAAAAAAAGTAATATTGCCGTCAGCGTCCAGTTGCAGAATAATACTGTTAGCATTTTCCACCAATTCTCGATATTTAATTTCGCTCTCCCGCAGAGAATACTCTGCTGATGTGCGTTCAGCTACTGTCGCGGCCAATAACAGCGAGGTAATCGTAATTACACCCATAAAAGCTTGCAACAATAAGATAGCCTGATTAATATTGTCGGCTTTGGCTGTGAAGGGTCCCCCTCCATGAGAACTGCCAAAAATTGCGATGATTGAGACAATAAACGATGCTAGGACAGCGGCTCGCTGACCGAATTGAAGCGCAGCCCACATTATCAAAGGAAACGGCAAATATTCCAGGGGATAACGAGAAATAGAAGATTCTTGTTTCGACTCAAAGACCAGCCAGCTCACCACAATTAATAATATTAACCATACTGCTCGCTCAATTAAATAATTTTTCTTTGTTTCTGTTTGTATTTTTAAACGATAGGCGGTTGCTTGAGGACGAAAAAATATTAAGATTAAGGGAGTGATAATTAAAACTCCCATTGTGTCTCCCAACCACCAATTCCATCGAGCAGACCAATATTCGCTCCACTCTATTTTTCCCGCTAAATATAGAGAAAATGCGCCAATAGTGCAACTGATTTGAGTAGCAATTAGACCGCCAAACAAGATTAAATTAATTACATCTTTCAATCGCTCGATAGAGGGACGAAACCGGAACCAGCTCAGGGCAGTTACTGCAAAAACCGCTTGCAGAATTGCCCCGACATTTCCTCCCAGCCAAAGTGCAAATATCTGTTCACTTGGGTTAACCAAATTGAGCAAAAATGTGCCCAAAACTATGGCAGGCCAGACTTTACTTCCAAACAATAAAAGTCCGGCTTGTGCAATTCCTGCAGGCGGCCACACCGAGGCAGCAAAGGGATTGACACCTTGAATTGAAATTGCTAGCCTCGCCCCCACGGCGTAAGCGACAGCAACGACAGTTACTTGGGCCAAGTACCGCCCAATTCGGGATTGAGGGAATCGCAGAAACCGATTTAGGTTCAGATTCATACCGAGTTTTAAGTTTTAGGAAATTTCACATTTGGTCTTTAAAGTTCACAGCAGAAAGAAGGAAGAGGGATGAAGGAAGAAGGAAGCTAATGTAGGGTGCGCAGCGCGCACCTTACCCTATACGTTGCGCGTTAATGTAGGGCGATGCACTCCGCACCTTACCAATTATAAAGGCTTAGTTGATGGCGGCTTCAATCCACTGTTTCAAGGTAGAATTGACTTCATCAACAAGAATTTCATGTGATTTGTGAGTTGCTCTTTCCACAACTTCAACTTTGCCTGCTTTCAGCGAACGGCCCGGAACAATCCGATAGGGAATGCCGATTAAATCGGCATCTTTGAATTTGACTCCGGCTCGTTCGTCGCGATCGTCGAGTAGGGTTTCAATGCCAGATTGGTTGAGTTCTGCGTAGAGTTTTTCGGCGACTTCTACTTGTTGGGCGTCGGAAATATTGGGGATGCTAATGATGGCGTGATACGGGGCGATCGCCACCGGCCAAATTATCCCGTCTTTGTCGTAGGATTGTTCTACGGCCGATTGAGCTAGCCGCGACACGCCGACGCCGTAGCAGCCCATCATAAAGGGCATTTCTTCGCCTTGTTCGCTGGTGTAGGTGGCGCCCATTGCTTGGGAGTATTTGGTTCCTAATTGGAAGATGTGGCCGACTTCGATGCCTCTGGCACTTTGCAAGGTTTGTTCGGGGTTGTGCACTGCCCGATCGCCCTTTTTGGCTGTTCTGACGCCTACAACCGTTGCTGGTAGCGGAAATTCTTTGTTCCAATTGGCTCCGACAACGTGGTATCCTGATTCGTTTGAACCGGTGACAAAGTTTGTCAGGTCAACTGCAGTGCGATCGACTAAACGCAAAAACTTAGAGTTTACCTCTTTGCTCCCAGCGATATAATCATCAGCAACATCGGGAGCCATATAACCGAGAGGTAAAGATTTAGCCGCCCATTTCCGCTGAGCTTCTGCATCGGGAACAGTCAAAAATAAAACTGTTTTAGCTTGATAATTGCCCGCTAACTTCGTCAATTCATTCAGCAACTTTACCTGATTCACATCTTGGTCGCCGCGAATGCTTACCAATACCAAGACTGTAATGCCATTATCGTAAACAGCTTGGTAAAGCACATTTTTGACAACTTGCGTCGGAGAACATTTCAAAAACTTGCAAAGTTTATCAATTGTTTCAGTTCCCGGCGTTTCCCGCTTTTCAAAAGTGGCAAAGGGCGACGGTTCGGCATCCGCAGGCATCGAGACAGCCTTTTCCACATTAGCGGCATACTGACCGTCTTCAGTATAGAGAACTTCATCTTCTCCCGCTTCAGCCAGCACCATAAACTCTTGAGAACCAGAACCGCCAATTGCTCCCGAATCAGCATCTACTGCTCGAAATTGCAAGCCCGATCGGCGCAGCATATTGCTATAAGCTTGAGCCATATCCTGATAAGTTTTTTTCAAACTTTCTTCGTTAGTGTGGAAAGAATAGCCATCTTTCATAATGAATTCGCGACCGCGCATCAACCCAAAACGCGGGCGAATTTCATCGCGAAACTTAGTTTGAATTTGATAGAGATGTACGGGCAATTGCCGATAGGAACGAATCATATCTTTAGCAATTGTAGTAATTACTTCTTCGTGAGTCGGGCCCAATCCCAATTCTCGCTGCTGCCTGTCTGTCATTGCAAACATAATACCTTCAGCTTGAGTATAGGTATCCCAGCGGCCGGATTCCCGCCACAAATCGGCTGGTTGCAATTGCGGGAGGAGACATTCTTGAGCGCCGGTAGCGTCCATTTCTTCGCGCACAATTTGAGATACTTTTTTGAGAACTCGCCACATTAAAGGTAGATAAGCGTAAATTCCGCTACCGATGCGCCGGATGTATCCGGCACGGAGTAATAGTTTGTGGCTGGGGATTTCTGCTTCTGCCGGGTCTTCGCGCAGGGTGACAAAAAGCATTTGAGAGAGTCGCATGGCTGATTTCCTTAAAATACCGGATGATTGTAATCTCAGATTAACTTCTGATATTATCAGACGTGAGGCGATTTTGATTAAATATATGAATAAAATTTGGCAAAACTACGAAAAAGGTATGGCAGTATTTGATAATTGTCACTCTCCTACTGTGCAATCTCAGTGGCTTGCTTTAAAAGATGAAATAAAAGAATTTGTTCGAGAACCTAATTTAAGCGAAATTTGGGATATTGTTCATGCTGCTGGTCGATTGTTTTACAAACTAACCGGAATTCCTTTCAATTTACTTGCCTATCCTACTGTTCGCAAACACAGTCAACGTTTCGAGGAGTACGGCTGTATTCGCAGCCTTCGCAACTGTGAGGGTAAATGCTGTGGCAAAAATTCGTAGGCTAGGAGGCTGCGGCGCCCCCGATATCATGTTTGTTGAATTACCTGCAATTAGATTTAGAAACCCTGGATCGCAACCGACTGCTTATGCAGATCCCTCCCTCGGAATTACTAGAGCGTTTTGAGCCTAAAAATCAAACGGAATCCTCAACTAGGTAGCGCACTCTACGATATGTAGGGTGCGCCGAATCTCAATTTACTACTATAGATAATTGGTGGCGATCGCCCCCCGCCTCAAACTTGCCACTTTTATGCGAACTCTGCTGCTATCAGTCCCAGAAAGACTGATTTCTGACTTTAGACGGATTTATTTTTTAGCTTCCACAGCCATAATAAGCAGTAAGGATGAGATAACTAGAGAACTGATTTACTACTCGTCCCAATTTCACTAATAAGGCCTTCCGTAAGATAAAGCCGAACCAAAACAAACCATCATCTAAAGATTACAAAATCCCCTATAAAAAAGTTGGGGACTCTTTTCGCTATGCCTAGTTAGGCATAAAAACTTAGGAGGTAAATTATGTTTGAAAGCGAGTTATTAATGTCGCTGTACAGTCCCAAATTCAATATTGCCCAAATGCCAGTAGAAATAGATGCGCGATTTGACCACCCCGATATCGGAGGGCTGATGTTTTTAAGCCCGCAGTTTTTCGTGGCATTAATCGCCGGAGTCATCATGGCTTTCGGCTTTCAATTCCTGTTAACAAATTTCTCGATTGCCGCCAAAATCTCCAACTGGGACGAGGCTTTACCCGACGATGATGATGATGAATCTGAAAGTTTGGGGACAAAAGTTCGTAAGACTGAAGGTCTAGTCGGGGGTTGGATTTTAGTCACCGTTAACCTGGCTTTATTTTTGGCTTGTTTTCTGGCAGTCAAACTAACTTCAATTGCCTCGGTAGACGGAGCGGCAATTATTGGTGTAGTCATTTGGTCGGCGTACTTTTTAACGCTGGTGTGGCTCGGTTCTAGCGCCGTCGGTTCCGCCATCGGTTCCTTGATAAAAACTGCTTTTTCAGGCGTTCAAGGCGTCATGGGTACTGCTGGTGCTGCGATCGGCGGCAAGATGGCTAGCGACCAAATGGTCAACACTGTAGAGGCATCTGTTGCCGCTGTCCGCCGCGAATTGAGTTCGGCGGTAGACCCGGATAGCATTCGCGAAACACTGCAAGATTATGTGGGTTCTTTGCAGTTACCGAAACTAGATGTTAAGGAAATTCGCGGTCAATTTGAAAAGTTGCTGGGCGATGCAGATATCAAATCTCTTGCGGGAAGCGACGTTCTGAAGAATGTTAACCGCCAGACTTTTGTGGATTTAGTTAAGAGTCGCACAGACTTTTCTCAAGAGGAAATAACTCAAGTTGCTGACCAACTCGAAGGCGTTTGGAAGCAAACTTTTGGCAAGCAGCAAGAGCAGAAAGACCCGAATTTAGAGTTGGTTGATTTTCTCAAGTTTGCGGCTCCCGATTTGCTGAAGTCTGACGAACTCAACGCCAAGCTGTCTCAAATTCTGGAAAGTAGGGAAAACAAATCGGAATCCAGCAGCGGCATGAAGCGAGCGATGCAGTTGGGTGTGGAAGCTCTTGTTGGCACTGTTTTGTCGCGGACGGATTTGTCGGATTTGGATGTTGAAAAAATCTCCGGTCAGTTGCAACAACTGACAGCACAAGGGACTCAAAAAGCTAAATCTTTTGCTTCTCAGGTGGGCGATAAAGTGCCGGCGCTGCCTTTCAATACAGCTAAGGCTGATGTGGAAAACTACTTGATGAATGCCCAACCGTGGCATCTCAACCGCGAGACAATCAAGCAGGAGTTTAGGGATGTTATTTACGACCCGGAAGCCTCTCCTGGGGCGGTTTTGCGCCAGTTAGAGATGTTTAATCCTGATTATTTTGTAGGGATTCTGGGCCGCCGCGAGGGGTTTGCTCCTGAACAGGTGACGGAAATTGCCGAACAGCTTGAAGGTGTCCGCCAAGAAGTGTTGGAAATCGTGCGAGATGCTGCTGGTAAAGAACAGTCTCAAGATTTGCGGAGCCGGATTGAGAATTATTTGCGATCGACTGGCAAAGATGAGCTGAACCCTGAAGGTATTGAACGGGATTTCCAAGCGCTTTTGGAAGATCGGGATGCTGGTTTTGAGGCTTTGCGCGATCGCCTGTCGCAGTTTAACCGCGATACTTTGGTGCAGTTGCTGGGTCAGCGGGAAGATTTTAGTCCAGAGGAAGCCGATCAGTTAATCGGGCGGCTCGAAAGTTCCCGCGATCGCGTGATTTCTAGAGCTCAAGAATTGCAAGAGCAAGCGAAATCAAAAGCGCAAGAATTGCGGCAAAAGGTAGAAGACTATCTACGCAATACTAATAAGGAAGAGCTCAATCCAGAAGCGATCGAGCGCGAGTTTCAAACGCTGTTAAGCGACCCGGAAGCCGGATTTAAAGCGCTGAGAGAACGCTTATCTCAATTCGACCGCGATACGCTGGTGCAGTTGCTGTCACAGCGCCAAGACCTCAGCGAAGAACAGATCGATCGGGCGATCGACCGGATTGAATCTGTGCGCGACAACATTATCCACGCGCCGCAAATGGTGGCAGATAAAGCTAAGCAACAGTACGAGGAAGTTACTGCCAAAATTGGCGAGTACCTGCGGAATACCAACCTGGAAGAACTCGATCCAGAAGGCATCAATCGGGATTTGACTAAATTGTTTGAAAATCCGAAAGAGGGTGCTTTGGCACTTCGGGAAAGACTTTCTCAGGTCGATCGCGAAACTTTAGTTAAGCTGCTGTCGCAGCGGGAAGATTTGAGCGAAGAACAGATCGAGCGGACGATCGATCGCGTGCAAGATTCGATTCGCAGCATCGTGAAATCGCCGCGCCGCTTGGCATCTCGCGCTCAGAAAACAGTCCGGGATTTCCAAGGCAGTTTGGAAAATTACTTGCGGAATACGGACAAGGAAGAACTCAATCCTGAAAGCATCAAACGCGATTTGCAGTTGCTGTTTAGCGAGCCGGGAATGGGGATGCAAAGTTTGGGCGATCGCCTGAAGCACTTCGATCGATCGACTCTGGTAGCATTGCTGTCGCAGCGGGAAGACATCTCGGAAGACGAAGCTAACAGAATTGCCGACCAAATTGAATCTGTCCGCAACCAAATTGTCGAACAAGTTCAAATGGTTCAGGACAAGTTCCAGTCAGCAATGGATGGTATTTTCGGAAAAATCCGGGATTACCTCAATTCGCTCGATCGACCAGAACTCAACTACGAAGGCATCAAGCGGGACTTACGCAAAGTGTTTGACGACCCGCAGGCCGGATTTGACGCCATTAAAGAGCGTTTAGGTGAGTTCGATCGCGGTACTTTAGTTGCCCTGCTGAGTTCTCGTTCTGATATTTCCGAGGCACAGGCTCACCGAATTGTTGACCAAATGGAAGGAGCCCGAGACAGCGTTTTATTGCGCTCGGAACGCCTGCAATCTGAAGCCAAAAAACGCATCAAAGAACTCAAGAAAAAGACCAAGCAGCAAGCAGAAGATGCGCGCGAAGCGGCAGCAGCCGCAGCTTGGTGGCTGTTCGGTACGGCTCTGACTTCTGTGGTTGTTTCGGCTTTGGCTGGAGCCATAGCAGTCAACGGGATTTCGGGTTTGTTTAGCTAGATTTTCAACGAGTTTGAAATAAAGTTCTCCTGATTCTAGGCTGGCTGTTTGCCAGCCTATTTTCTTTGACTGACACCCCATTTGTTTGGTGTGGCATAATTCCAGAATGATTTTAATTGTTTTGTGGGATGGGCGTCCCGCCCGTCCGGTGTATTGTCAAAGCAGGCGGGACACCCAACAATAATCATCCTCAAATTGTGCAACGCCGTTTTTTTAGTCCGCTCGACCCTAGATCCTGCCAGGTAAACTGCGGCGGATTGTGTATATGTAGCGAATTCTATTCCCCCCTCAAATTGGCAGGAAATACTTTAGATAAATCGAGGGACAAATCCCCAAAATTAGGGAGGGCAACTGTCTCGTTAGGCAGAAAAATTCTCTTGACGCGATAACCAAATTTGCCTTGCGAATTCTCATAGGGTTCGCTGTAATATTCCAAACAAGTTTCTAATAAGTTAAATATCCAACAATCAGAGATACCCGCTTCAGCATAAAGGGGCAACTTGACTTGTTTGTCGTAATTCAAAGAAGAATCAGCAACCTCAATCAGTAACAATATATCCGCTGGAGTGGGGTGACAGGATAGATAGTCATCAGGGCGATTTTGCACGATCGCGCGATCGGGTTCTGGTTCGCTGTCATCAGCCAGAATAATTGGTTGTTGTCCTCGCAGTGTCGCCCTTTCTCCCAGCAGCTTAAATAACTCGCGTTCCAAGCGTATCTCGCAAACAGAATGAGCCGTACCTTTAGCAGCAATTTTCACAAGTTCACCCTTGATTAGCTCAACTCGATCGTCCTCACCAAAGAACCCCAGTTCTGTCAGGCGGTGATATTCCGCTATGGTGAAGCGTTTTGCAGTTGCGATCGACATAACAGCCACCTCAATACAGGTCTGTTGCGATTATAGGCGATCGTCGATCGGCTAAACCATGCTAATCATGAGCTCCGCTAACAACAATATTGTCAAATTTCCCTCATCCTTTGGTTGCAAATTTTCCCAATTTTGGTAAATTTACTCCCCGAACTTATGTCCGGGATCATCTCTGTCTTAAGCAAGATTCTAGCATCACTATTTATTAGGTACTTTAACTTAAGTAGCAAACAAAAGTTTTCTCACAAATAAGAAAACTGAGCAATACATATTATTTTGGAGGCTTGAATGACCTTTACTACCAGTGCTTACGACCAAGGAAAAGCAGATATTAAGCAGTTGAGTGTAGACGACCAATTAGGTTTGCTGTGGTTTGTTTACACCCAAATGGGCAAGTCAATAACGCCAGCGGCTCCCGGTGCTTCGGGTTCCGACATCGCTCAGGGTTTGTTCGATCAAGTCAAGCCTCTGCCCCACGAAGAACAACTACAAGTAATGCGCGACATTGCCTCAAAAGCCAATACTGAAATCAGCCGGATGTACGGCTCGATGAGTCCTGAAACCAAGCTGGCTTTTTGGTATTTCCTCGCGGTAGGAATGGACGAAGGAACTATTATTCCTGTGCCTCCAGACTATCAACTTCCCGACGCAGGAAAAGCTTTATTAGGAAAGATTGAGGGCATGGATTTCCAGCAGCAAATTGATTTCCTTCGCGGTACAATTTTAGACATGGGTGCTGAAGCTGCTCCGGGGGCTGGCATTTAAAAATAGGAATTACTCAGCGAATTAATTGCCCGCAGCCCCGGTTAATTTAATCATAAATTAACCGGGGCTGCTCAATCTAGCAGTCCTGGACGCATTTAAACGTAATCCTGTCATTCATAAGCGTTGCGAAGAATCTTACAGATGCTTCGTTGCACTGCGTTTCACTCAGCATGACACATAGACTTTGCGTAAATGGTGTCTAGAAAACTTAATGCCTGACCTTATAACTTTGGCTGCGCTAATAACTTTTCTAACAGGGCGCTAACTTCCTGACCGTAGGAAATTTCCAGCGTATGACCGTCCGGGTCGCGGAGATAAGCCCAGTAGCCGACAGGAGGTTCCGAGTCATTAGGGCCGTTCAATAAAAGCCCTTCTGACTCAGCCTCACTGCAAAGGCGATCGACTTTTTCACGAGTTTCGCAGGCGACGCCGAGATGGGAATGTGGTAAAAGTTTGCCATCAACTAATGGTGCTTTAATTAGCACAATGACGAACGGTCGAATCAAATCACAAATCCAAGCAACATCTAATGATGTAATTGGATCTACACGGCGGTGAAGCACTTTTAGGTCAGCGTACTTCGCGTAAAACGAGATGCTTTTGTCTACATCGCTAACTGAAAGTGCAATGTGGGTAAAACCAATATCGCTCATGGGAACTTTCCTCCTAATAATGTACGCCAATTTTAGGGTTAATAACTGAATTCAGCCGATCTGTTCCCCACTATTTGCGGCGCACCTGCAATTAAACGCAGATCTTCGCAGGCAACTGTTAGCAAGGGCTGACCTAAGTTTAAATGGGCAAAAAGGCTTTCTTCAGATATTTCTAATTCGCCTTTAATCCAGCCGATTCGAGATTTAAAGTCTCCTTTAAACAACAGCAAATTTCTCCTGTCAGCGCTGAAAACATTTCCGCTCAAAGACAGGGGTAAAGCTAAACTTTGCTGGGTATAACTGAGACTGCACAGTTGACGGTTTCCTTGGCTAACTGTGACGCGGTAGCCTAGCGGTGCTGCCTTTACCGAATCGCTGCGTTCCCAACTAAATTGCGCTAATTCTTTAGGAAGTCCCCAAATTTCGCGTCCGCCGGCTACCGAGTTAGGATTGTCTACATAAATGTGAGAAATCCAAGCACCCCATTTTCCGGCATAATTGGCGATCGCGCTAACTACAATTAACTCATTGTACTCCATCACAGAACCCAACCCGTAGGAGGATATATAAATGCCGCCTAGGGTTTTTCCTGGCAATAAAGACACTATTTCTAACTCAGAGGGAACCAAGGGGCGCACTCGTGCCACATCTACCAATTGTAAAGTCTGAACAGCATAACCTTGCAGATTCCAAGGTGCAGGTGGATATACCATTTTTAGTGATTAAATGTCTGAGAGTTTATATTTATTTTAGCTTGGCGTCTCAAAAAGCAACATTTTTTTGTATCTCTTCACATATTCTTAGGAATTTTACATATAAAAAAATAATGTGTTGATAGCAGCCAAACTGTTGACATTTGAGAGAATATTAAATATGGTCTATCTAGTGAATATTTAGAAGGAAACCTAAACCTGTATGCTGACATCTTACAAGCCAGATGTTTTCGATAGTTTAGAGCATTTTTTCACGGCAAGAGACCTGCTAGAGCAAGCCCAGGATAACATGACAGAACTGGGGGCTATCATCCGCAGTTACGGTTTGCAAAAGCAGGTAGGTATTTGCTTACTTCACAAACACTTTGACCTGGCGGATAACGAAAGGTTGGTCGAAGAGTTTGACGGCAACAATGCTTATGTCAAGCCGACTGCAGAATACGGCGATGCTATTCCGTATATGTGGAAAGTTGCAAAAGATCGAGCATCAGGCAACTGGGTTTGGTTTCCCTTAGAATTTGTCCGCGTTAGTGAAGCTGTGTCGGCAACAATTAAACGGTCAGAAGCAGTTGTCAATAACTCGGAATTTCTCAAGGAAATTGCAGGTAAACTGTCAGACTTGGGGATGACAGATATGTTTGGCATCAGCATTTTGCACCGAGATGCAATTAAAGTTGCTGAGGGCGAAATTTTGGTAGAAAGCACCGACGATGAAGCCCGCGTTTTGACTCTTTCCTCAGTTCCCCGGCAGGATGTTGACCGCGCGACCTTAACGCAAACTCTCTGGCAGTTTCCCAATGATGAAGGGGTTGAGGTAGGATCGATGTGCTCTCACTGCACTCACTGCACCCATTGCACTCATTAGGCAAGATTTCTAGAGGGTAAAAAGTTTGTAGTAAAGCCCTCATTGCTCAAAATTTTCTATATATGTAGGGTGTGCACTGCACACCCTACATATATAAGTAGCACGTCAAACCACTTTTTACCTAAGTCGTGAAACGGAAAAGAAAGGACTTGCATTTCTTACTACGAACGGGAAATTCAACAAAAAGGACTGGTATTCCTTACTACAACCGGCATTTGCGATCTGGGCGATTAATACATATTAAATAATGTCCACTCTCCGTCAAAGTATAGTAATTTATCGCTACCAAAATCTGGAGTCAGAAACTACACAGAAAGAGTTCCCAACTAGAGTGTGGCTGAGTTCGGGCACGCAGCTAGCTTTTGACAGCGTACCCGATCGCATTCAGTATTGCGAAGGGGCTTTTATGCCAAAAGAACCTTGGAGGGAACCAACACCGGCAGAGTCTGCACTGCTTTGGGTTCATGAACCCCCACCGCACTATTTGGGTGTAGGAATTGTGCGTTTACCGCCGGATATTTTAGCTTTGTTTGCTGCTGCCGGTATCGCTTCCCTAACAACTCCGCTACAGGTTGCTGAGTTTAAATCAGAGGAAAAATGCCTACAGGCACTCGATAAATTAATTGAGTATTTTCAGCCTTTTTGTCTGTCGGATGCGCCGCCGATTATTAACGGTATGGGAGGCAGGCAGCCGGGATTGAGTACGGCAACAATTGATAATAAACGCGGTTGCCGCAATGGTTTGCATACTGATAATTGGGACGGGTTGCCGCTGGCGAAAAAGCAGGAGGCTACTAATCGAATTTGCGTAAATTTAGGTCGGGACAGCCGTTACTTTTTGTTTGTGAATTTGACTGAAATTGATATTTTTGAAATGCTGGGATGTCCTGATTCTGATATTGGAAAACCTTGGACGCGACAGTTAACCACTGAGTTTATGCAGCGCTATCCAGAATATCCCGTCGTGAAGCTGAGAATTGCACCGGGCGAGGCTTATATTGCACCGACTGAAAATATGATTCACGATGCTTCTACAGCAGAAATGAAGCACTTGGATGTTAAGGTGATGATGCGCGGTTATTACAGGATTCCAGCATGAGTTTGGCCGTTAGCGAAGCCTTCGGAGAGGATCGCACTTTTACAGATAGTTGTAGAGATAGTTTGGAGGATGAGGGAAAATTGCAAGAGTCGATCGCCCTTTACGAAAAATTGATCGCCCAAAACCCCAATTCGCCCTCAGCCTACCACAATTTGGGAAAAGCGCTGCAACAAAACGGGCAAATTGCAGAAGCTGTCGCCTGTCACCAAAAAGCCATTCTCCTACAACCAAACTTTACTGCTGCTTACTTCCCCTTGCTGTACGCGCCGCTGCCTAAAGATTCTCCTCTGACTGACAGCCTGGTTGCTGTTTACCGCGAAGTTATCGAGATTTTGCCCAATTTTCCATTAGCTTACATTAACTTAGCTGTAGCGCTGAGCAAGCAGGGAAAAATTCAGGAGTCGATCGCGCTTTTTCAAACCGCAGTCCGCTTGCAAACAGTCGCATCTCGCCCGGAACTGTCGCAAGTAGAATGGAATTGGGCAAAAGCGCGATCGCCGGATTTCATTATCATCGGTTCTCCCCGTTGCGGCACAACTTCTCTCTACAAATATATCACTTCGCACCCTCAGATTTTACCTGCTGCCAATAAAGAAATTTGTTTTTTTTCAGAACATTTCAACAAAGGAATAGCTTGGTATCGATCGCATTTCCCGCCGACAATAGACGCGCATCATTTTTTGACAGGAGAAGCAACTCCGACTTATCTGACTCACCCGCTGGCTGCAGAAAGGTTGCACGGTTGTTTGCCCAAAGTTAAGCTGATTGTGATTTTGAGAAATCCGGTATATCGGGCTTTTTCTCACTATCAAATGCTGGTGAGACGCGGTACGGAACGCAGAAGTTTTGAAAAGGCGATCGATTCCGAGTTGCAATTGCTTGATGGCGCAACCGAAACAAACTTAGAAGACAAAAATCCTGGGAAAGATTGTCATTATATTTATAAGAGTCTTTATGCTGGCAGTCTCAAAGAGTGGATGAAACTTTTTCCCAGGGAACAGTTTTTGATTTTGCAGAGTGAAGAATTTTATGCCGGTCCGGCTGCGACAATCAAACAAGTTTTTGAGTTTTTAGATGTGCCAGATTTTCAACTGGGGAATTATCAAAAGTACAACGGTGGTGATTATCAGCCAGCAGATGATTTTGTCAACCAGCGATTGCGCGAGTATTTTCAGCCGCACAATCGGAAATTAGCGGAATATCTGAAGAGAGAATTTTCATGGTAATTACAAAAAACTTATAGGGGCGGGTTTAGCGTTAAATACAAAAGAGGGAACAACTAATCTAGATACCAAATCCGCCCCTACAAACACTATCGGCGTTAAGCGTCTTAAATCTGCGGTTAAAAACCTGCAAATCTACTTACTGGCATAACCCGTACTTACCAAAAACTCCCGCAACTTCCCAAAGAATTGAGTGCGATCGCGCCCTTGATAAACTCTCTCCAACAACTGCCAACCTTCCGCCTCCTGGCCCATGACATACTTGTTCGCCATGAAGGCCGCCAAAACCCCTTTCACCTCCCCATTTTCACTCAGACGCTTGTTAGATTCCAGCCAAAGCTCAGCAGAATTTGTGTATACTTCCACCGGATACTGTTTGCTAACATCTTGCATTTTACCTTGGCGGTACTGCCAAATTTGCAGCGGAAAGCGAGAATCAGCGTAGTTTGTAAAAGCCTCGGAAAATCTGCCGTCCTGACTCTTAAACTCTGGGATATCATTTTTGCCAAAATCGACTATTTCGTAACTTACATTGCCCCAGAAATGCTTGATATGAGTGTATTTGTTAGCTGCCGAGTCGTAGCGGTAAATAAACGAATAATTGCAGCAGCGGACGCCGCTTTTGATTGAGACTAAATCGGCCAGCACTTCCGGTTCCTTGTCGCCGTCTAAATCACGGATTAGTAGCGATAAAAAACGTCCTTCTGATATTTCTTCGTTCGCCCTTTGGTCGGGGTTATCTACTAAAGAACGAGTTGGAATGAGCACTGGTTCTTCTAATAAAGTTTTACCGTTGCGGATAATTCTGATGCGGAGATTTTTTGCATTTTCTGCTTCTTTTATGAAAGAAACTTCCGCCCGAACTTTCCCCGCTTCCGAGATTTCTGTTGTCCTCGGCGGACCGATATTCGCCGGAACTTGGGCGATATATTGGGCAGGAACTAAGGCAGTTTGGCCGGGTTTGGCGATCGCCTGACAGAAAAAAGTTGCGACTTCGGCGCGAGTAGCATTCCTAGTAGGTTCTAGCTGTTTAACAGCAGGATAATTGACCACAAGTTGTTTTTCTGTGGCGGCGGCGATCGCATTTCTTGCCAGTTCGGGAATTTGTGGCGCATCCTCAAAAGTCGCATCCAAAATCTCAGCCGCCGAACCCGTAGGTGTATATTTCAAGCCGCTGGTTAAAGCTACCAAAGCCTGCCAGCGGGTAATATTCAAAGTTGGGTTAAAGATACTGCCACTGTATCCAGACATAAAACCCGTCTGATAAGCTTCTCGAATTGCTTTAAAACCCCAGTAATTTGTAGGAATATCTGCAAAGTCGATCGGAGCGCGGACGGTTTTGGCATCGGGAAAAGCCATGCGAACCATCGCCGCAAACTCAGCGCGACTGACGGGGCGATTCGGGCGAAAAGTGCCGTCTTCGTAGTAGCCACTAATGATTTTTTTCTGTGCTAACTCCTCTATGCAAGCTTGCGCCCAATGCTCGTTAACATCCTTAAATCTGGCTTGAGCAAATGCCGGCGCTACATTCAGGCCCGGAAACATTAAATTCCCGATGATTATCCCTAGGGCTACCACTAAACCGATGATAGCTTGCCATCTGTGCGATCGAATCATATAACAGACTCCTCTACTTACAAATTGGCGATCGAAACTTTCGGAAACTTTATATAATATCAGGTATATTAACCCCATTTAATACCAGTTATTAAAAATTTACCGACAACTAAGGACATGGCAATGCCATGACCCTAATTTTTAGACTTGTATAATAAAGCTTATTTCGACTCTAAAGTCATCTCCATCGTCATTTTTGTTGTGATTGTGGATTCTTCTGAACTGCCAGCATTTTTAGCACTCATTTCGCTATTTGAACTAATAGACACAGTAGAGCGAAAAGGATTTAATCTATCCAAGCGCCCTGTAAGTTGTCCTCGACCCTGAGAACTAAAAGATTTTAGGGTTAAGGTAGTTCCAGCAGGCAGTAGGGGAGAGGTAATATTTTGGGGGTTTGCTTGCTGCTCTATACTTACATTCATAGAAGCTACTCCATCTTGCCAGCTAGCCAATTCATAGGTAGTAATCTCATTCACATTAATACCACTGAAATCAGAGGCAGAAGAAACCCGCCATTTAGCTCCTTTTCCCACGGCTTCAGCAGGCAGCGGCGAGGCTAGTTGTTCTAGAGAGTTAGACATTTGTCCAACCATTTGTTTGACGTTGTTGTCAGCTCCTTCGGGTAAAATAATGTCCCCTCCTTTATGAAAACCGCGATTGTCCATGATGAAAGAGCCTTTCACTCCCACCATGTTTTTGAGTGCGGAACGCATGGCATCTCGGGCGGCTGGCGGCATATTTCCAGTATCGCCGGCGATATCTGAGTTAGTATAAGCAAACTCGTAGTGAATATCGCCGTTGGGATCAATTTTAGTGACTTTTGTCTCGAAAGTCATCACCGATGCTGGAATTTGATCTGCAGGCGAAGACCGACCCGATGCGGATATTTCCATATCCATTTTTACGGTCATAACAGTTGTTTCTTTGACATCGATAGCTGGTTTTAAACGCAGTTCTTGTCGTGGTTCCACTCCCGGATTTAGCAGTTCCACGTGCGGGGTTTTTGAGTTGGGGGCAGGCGCAGATACGCCAGGGGCTGGCTGCTGCACTACAAGTGGAGTTTCCGCACTTAGGGAAGCAGGAGAAAGCTCGATCGCCCATCCGGCACTTACCAAACAAAGAGATGCAATAAACTGTCTTTTTTTCATTAACTTAATTTCCTGTTATTTGAATGTTGGTCTGTTCCCACAGTCTATCGACTGTCACAAATTTGTAACCTTTGTACAAAAGCAATGGAATTATTTTATCCGCCGAAGCTGCAACATCTTCACCGCCGCAATAGCCGTCGTGCAGTACAATAATTGATCCGTTTTCAGTTTGCTGCACGATGCGACTAATAACTTTCCTCACCCCCGGTCGCACCCAATCTTCCGGGACGACACTCCACATTACAGGGCGATATTCCCACTGTTGCAATAACTCTAATGTTCGCGGCGTAAAAATGCCGTTGGGTGGCCGCACGTCCAGGATTAATTGTGGGTCTAAATCGCAAGCTTTGGCAATTGCTTTCTGCGTGTCTTCTAAACTTTGTTTGAGTTCGTGGGTTTTTAGTTTTGGAAACGATATATGCTGATAGCCGTGGAGGCAGATCCAGTGTCCGCGATCGTACACTTCTTTAGCCGTTTCTGGATGCCTGTCCACACAAAAACCTAGCCAGAAAAAACTAGCTTTGATGTCGTATTTATCTAAAATTTTTAACAGTTGAGGTGTGTGCTGACGGTGCGGCCCGTCGTCAAATGTGAGGGCGATCTCTCGGCTGTTGATATCTCCAGTCCACAGACATCTGGGAAAAGCAGATTTGAGGATGGGATGAACGACAGGAAACAGGGGTGCTAATGGCATTGATTAACCTTGATAAATGCGATCGGGTAGAAATGAAGCTGGGTTACAATAGAATAAAGTTAACTCAATCTAGGTAAATATGACAACTACCGTTGATATTGGAACGCTAATTGTCAGCAGGCCGGAAACTTGCGGCAGCCACCAGCGCCTCGCAAAAACCCGAATTACCGTAAAAAATATTGCTATTGATTTTAATGCTGCGCTCACTCCAGAACAAATCATGGATGAAAAACCGCACTTGACTTTATCGCCAATACAAATTTATGGTTTACTAGCCTACTCTTAGGCGAATCAAGACAAAATTGACGCGGATATAGCAGGAAAAAAGGCTGATTGTGAGTCCGAGCAATCTGAACAAACAATAAAAATTAAACCGTTACAATAAAATATAATGAGAAGATTTGTAAGGTTATATGAGAGCTAAATAACTATGTGTAATAGAGGAGTAATCCCTCGTTAAAAAATCCCTTAACTCTTTTGATAGAGCCTCAAACTATCTCCCATTCATCTACCTCTATCTCACGGTCGATGCGATCGCCCTCCGGTGTCCTCATATACTGAAAAACAGCACAACTAATCGAAAAACCATCAAGGAGGAAAAATGACAGAGGAATACCTAGCCGAACGCACAGTTTCAGCCGTATTTAAGGAAGAAGAACAATTAGACGGCGTAATTCGGCGGTTGCTCGATCGCGGAGTTTCTCGCGACCACATCTCAGTCATGGGAAAAAACTTTCAGTCTAAAACTAAAATTGCCGGCTTTATTACTAAAAAAGATGTAATTTTAGGCGGTCTGCGAAGCGGGGCGATTTTTGGTTCCTTATTCGGTTCTTTTTTGGGTTTGCTAACTGGCGTCGGGGTGCTGTTTATTCCCTTTGTCGGTGCAGTAGTCTCGGCGGGCCCGCTGGGTGCGGTACTGTTGGGTGCAGCTAGTGGCGCGATCGCAGGTTCGGCCGGTGCGGGTCTAGTTTCCGCTTTGGTCGCTTTGGGAATGCCCGAAGACAAAGCAACTATCTATCAAACCCGCGTTGAAGCAGGCGAATTTCTCGTGATGGCAGAAGTTCCGGCAGATAAATCGGGCGAATTTCAACTCTTGCTAGAAAGTGCAGGTGGCGAAGAAGTTTCAGTTAGCGAAATGACGCTGCCGCGCGCCGTCAAAGGTCGCTGCAACAGTCCGGCAGACTTATCTCCAGAAGTGCGATCGCACCTGTCGGAAGCAGCTCAAAAAACCTTTATGGAATCCTACAACGCCGCATTTGATGAAAGCAACGACTCGATACAAGCCGAACACACCGCTTGGAATGCCATTCACCAGCAGTACGAAGAAGATGAAAACGGCGTTTGGACAAAGCCTTTAGCGAAAGTCTAGTTTCCCGATCGCGGTTAACTAATAAAAGATAGAATGCAGCCTCTAGAACCCAAGTTCTAGAGGCTTTTACGATTTTAGATTTTAGATTTTAGATTTTAGATTTGTGCAAGACTTAATTAAATTTTAGATTTGATAATTTTGAAAAACTTGATTTTTAATAAGTTAGGAATTGCCGAAAGTCGCATTACTTTTTGAAAGTGGTATTGCACTAAGTTTCGTTATCAAGTACAATCTATACGCTTACAATATAAAATTGAGTTAAGCAAATGCAAAAATACGTTTGTACAGTTTGCAATTACGTCTACGATCCAGCAGAAGGCGACCCCGACGGAGGCATAGAGCCCGGTACTGCCTTTGAAGATATCCCCGACGATTGGGTTTGTCCCACTTGCGGGGCGGCAAAATCCGATTTTGAACCAGAATAAGCGAGAAAAAATTTGTCCGATCGAATCCTCAAAATTACAGTCATTGGCGGCGGTGCTGCTGGTTTTTTTAGTGCAATTACCTGTGCCAAAACCTACCCGCAGGCCCGCGTCACTTTACTAGAAGCTGGCAGGCAACTCCTGGCAAAAGTTCGCATCTCTGGCGGCGGGCGCTGCAACGTTACTCACGCTTGTTTTGACCCCGGTATTTTAGTGCAGAATTACCCCAGAGGTGGAAAAGCTCTGCGCGGTGCTTTTACTCGATTTCAACCGCGCGATACTGTAGAATGGTTTGCCGGTCACGGCGTGAAGTTGAAAACCGAAGAAGACGGGCGAATGTTTCCGATCACAGACGATTCGGCGACAATTGTTAACTGTTTGATCCGCGCTGCTGAGGATGCAGGCGTGAAAATTCGCACCGGCGATGCAGTAGTTTCTGTAAGGAAATTAACCGGGAATAACGCAGAGGGTGAACAAGGGGATACCGCCCCTAGGTTTGAAATTGAGTTGAAGTCGGGGGAGAGTTTTAAGTGCGATCGCATTCTTCTCGCTACAGGCAGCAATCCGTCGGGTTACAAGTGGGCAAAAGAGTTAGGTAATACTGTAGAACTGCCCGTTCCTTCTCTATTTACTTTTAATATTTCCGACAGCCGAATCAAAGATTTAGCGGGAATTTCTGTTCCTAATGCTAAGGTGAAATTGCCGGGAGCTAAATTAGAACAAAGCGGGCCTTTGCTAATTACTCACTGGGGTTTAAGCGGGCCTGCTGTACTCAAACTTTCGGCTTGGGGTGCGAGATTTTTGCACGATCGCCATTATAAAACATCTGTGCTGATTAATTGGCTTCCCCAGTACAATGCGGAAGTTTTGCGGCAGCAACTGCTAGCGGTTAAGTCGCAGTTGTCCCACCGATTGATTGTCTCTAGCTGTCCGTTTCCGGTGCCGCGCCGCCTCTGGGAACGCTTGACAAGTTCGATCGGCATTGATGAGCAAAAACGCTGGGCAGACTTATCTAACAAAATCCTCGATCGTCTCCTGCAAGAACTCGTTCAAGGCGAATATCAGATTGCAGGAAAAGGCGCATTTAAAGAAGAGTTCGTCACCTGCGGCGGTGTCAACCTCAAAGAAGTCGATTTCAAGACAATGGAAAGCCGCCGCTGTCCCGGACTTTTTTTTGCTGGCGAAATCTTGGATATCGACGGTGTGACGGGCGGTTTCAACTTCCAAAGTGCTTGGACTACGGCGTGGTTGGCCGGTTTGGCGATCGGCAAACCATCCGATTTTAGATTTTAGATTTTAGATTGGGGAATATTTGCTGTGTAAAGGTTTGGGAGTTACGATCGCGCGATCGGCTTGCTTGTATTAAATTTTGTGTTATTTTTGAATTAAGGCGCACTAAATGTGAGTCAACTTCAGCTTGCAGACACAATTCGCAGTTTTGCGTCCTTCAACATCGGGTGAGATCCATGAAAAACTTGAATCTAAAAACCCTAAAGTTCGATCGCAACCTTGACAGCCATCTTGACTCACCTTTCATCGAAAAAAATGGCTTGCTGGAACTCAACCCCAAATTTATCACTGCCGAATTTTTAACAACCTGGACGTTTGAAACACACCTGTACGACGAACAAGTTGCGATCGACCACTTTGTCCTCACATTCCCTAGCCGCACCGAACTCGAAAACTACGCCAAATCTTTTTACCCCTTCGGCGCCAAAACAGTTGAAGGCCCAGACTTGTTCCCGATTAACTTTTGTGCGGAAAACATTAATGTTCCCTCCGACTTGTGGCTGCATTTAATGACCTTATTAATGCCAGCGGGCGGCTTAGTAGTATTGGATGCCCCCCACGCAGCCGGCGACCAAAAAAACCGTTTCCAGGAAGAAAGAGGATTAGCAGCAGTTCACCACGTCGCGATTCGAGTCGAAAACGTGCAGAATGCTGCTACAATATGGCAAAATAAAAACTTCAAACCCATGTCCGATCGAGCTTTAGATTACGGCTCATTAACTCAGTGGTTTCTGCAAAACCCCGCCGGACAAATTATCGAATTAATCGAGCGCCACCCCGGCAATAACGCCACTTTCGACTGCAAAAACATCGCAGGTTTGCGCCTGAGTGAAATCGCAGTGTAGTAGGGCAGGCAAGATGCCGACCCCACAGTTCCCAATTCAAATTTCCCAATTCAAAATTTATCTCGTTCCCAGTCAGAGACTGGGAATGCCGATTCGGAGGCTCTGCCTCCTGTCTTTTCACTAATAAAATATATGGTTGCAATAAAAATCCCCAAAGTCACCATTCAACCCCCAACATTCAACTCAATTGAAGAAGAACGCCGCCACCGCAAACAGCGTTTAGCCGCCGCATTTCGATTATTTGCCCGCTTCGGATTCAGCGAAGGAATTGCCGGACACATCACCGTCCGCGACCCCGAACACCTAGACCATTTCTGGGTCAATTCTTTTGGAATGCACTTTAGTTTAATTCGAGTCAGCGACCTAATTTTAGTCAACCACAAAGGCGAAGTTGTTGAAGGAAATAAACCCGTAAACGAAGCAGCACTTGCCATTCATTCCCAAGTGCACAGCGCCCGCCCCGACGTAATCGCAGCAGCCCACGCTCATTCTCCCTACGGCAAAAGTTGGTCGAGTTTGGGCCGCCTGCTTGACCCGCTGACGCAAGATGCTTGTTCTTTTTATGAAGACCAAGCTTTATTTGACGATTACACCGGAGTTGTTTTGGAAATCGAAGAAGCTAAACGCATCGCCAAAACTTTAGGTGAGAAAAAAGCGATTATTTTACAAAATCACGGACTGTTAACAGTAGGTCAAACAGTAGATGAAGCGGCTTGGTGGTTTATTGCAATGGAACGTTCTTGTCAAGCGCAGTTAATGGCCGAAGCTGCGGGAAAACCAATTCTCATCAAGCCAGAATGTGCGCGTTTGACACAGCAACAAGTAGGGTCTCACCGCATGGGATGGTTTAGCTTTCAACCGCTTTATGACATGATAGTGCGTCGGGAACCCGACTTATTAGATTAGAAACTCGGCGGTTGAAACCACTATTACACAAACACAGTCCGCCTGCGGCGAATAAAGAATGAAGAGGGTATTAAAGCCGGATTTAGTATCAGAAGTGAAAAATTTATAAATTCATACTGACACGGATTCCAGCCAAGCTATCAAATCCTCTTGACTGGTAAAATCTAACAAGATTTCTCCTAAATCCTCTAATTGTTCGAGAGATAACTGTTGGATGCGAGTTTGAATTTCCGGCGCAATTTCACCAGTGCGCCGCACGAGTAGACGCAGGATTAATGCTGTTTGCCCCTCAATTATGCCTTCTTTGCGACCTTCTTGCATCCCCTTAATAACAGCACCGCGTTGGTCTTCAAAAAACATTTCCCGCTTTTCTAATTCCTCTAATTCCTTAAGGGTTAAATTAGTTCTGCTGGCGATGGAAAAAGCTGTTTGAATTTCGGGCATTGATGCAAATTTTTCCGGAATTTCATCGAATAAAGGAGCATTTTTGATAAAATAAATCCAGCTTTGAATTATGTTTTCGACTTGTTCCAGTTTTTGGTTAAACTTGGGCAGTTCGACAAACACTAATTCGATTTCTCGGTTATAATACTCGAAGTTTTCTTGGAGTTCTTTAAATACAAAATGGGTGAGAAATTTTTCTGTATTTTCAAACAGAATAAAATCTGTAATTGTTAAAGCAATGAGAGGATTTAATTTCGAGTATCCTTCCCTGGGCCTGAGTTGAGTTGCGTAGGTTTTGGCCGCATTGTACAGTACCCGTTTTGTAAAAGCTTCTACATTTATTACCTGCATTTCGATAATCACAGTTTTGTTGCCTGTAATTTTGGCTTTAACATCCAGGTAAGTGTCTTTTAATCCAGTAACGCTCGGCGCGGCGTAAGGGTCAATAATTTCTAAGTCTTCAATGGTTGGCTGTGCATCATAGAGCATAGCATTGAGGAAGCTAATCAAAATGTCTTTGCTCTGGGGCGAAGCAAAGATTTTTTTGAAACCAAATTCTGTCTTGGGATTGATGAAATTGATAAGTGGGAATTAGTATGTGGTGTTTAAGTGCGGTAAGGAGATCACAAAAGTCCTTCCATTTCTAAATCTTCAATAATCTGCAATCCGCGCGGGTCGCCGACTCGCAAGAGCGAAGATTTAGCATCTTCCCGCACGCCCATATCTTCATCTTCTTCTAAAGCTTCAATCAGACCGTCGATCGCCCCAGCGTACACTATATTATTCGGCAATTCGCGGGCCAGTTGCCCGATCGCCCAAGCGGAATTACTTCGCACAGCAGACACAGAATCTCCCCGCAGCGCTTCAATCAACGGCGGAATCGCAGCAATCACCACATAGTAACCAACTTTTGCCATTTGACCCAGAGAACTCGCCGCCCACAAACGCACCGCCGAAATATCAGTTTTCAGAGCATCAATTAAAGATGGCAAAGCGCGGTGGTCCCTGCAATTTCCCAAGGCCCAAACTACCCCTTTGCGAACGTAACCGTTCCAGTCGCGGTTAAGCTGAAGAATCAGCGGTTCCACAGCATCGGGACTCGGATTTCGCCCCAAAGCATAGGCCGCGCTTACCCGCACCAAGGGGCAACCGTCTCTCAATAAATTAATTAAATGCGAAATTGCTCGATCGTCCTGCAGTTCGCAAAAAGCCCGCGCCGCAATCATCCGGTGCTGAGGTTCCGGGGATTCCAGCAAAGGCAGCATTTCCTCGGGATCTGGCAGCGGGGGTTGGGAGTCGTCAAATTGATCCAAAGGGCTTTCCAGTTCCGTGTCAGTATCAAGGGCGTTGGAGTAGTCGTTATTGTTCATAAAAAAACTTTACCGTACTGAGGATGCTCCTGAGCAACTCAGACAACGGTCAACAGCAACTAGGATAATACCAATAAAAGTATCCCGAGGGAGGGCTGAAGGCCTCATATGGTTCATAGTGAGGACTTCAGTCTTCCTTAAAGTTCGTAGTCAAGACTTAATTTCCCCTAAAGTCACCAAGTTTTTAGCTTATTTCAGTATTAGGACTCTTAGTCTTTACTACAAACAGTACCTTTTATTTTTTAAAGAGACTTGAGCATCGAGACGGAATGACTTTGATAGCCTAATTTTTGATAGAGATTCACCGCCGGCTGATTGCTCAGAAATACTTGCAAACCAATTTGCCGATCGCCCCTTTCGCGCGCCCAATTTTCAGCATGAATAACTAAAGCTGCACCGAGCCCCAGACGGCGATGTTCCGGTGCTACGTACAGCAAAAAAATGTGAGCGTAGCGTTCTCCGGTGGTTTGGTCGATCGCATTTCCCAACCACAAACATCCCACAACCGAGTGGAGATTTTGGACTTGAGATTGGGGATTGAGATGCTGCGAGGGAAGCACCGGCAAAATTTCTGCCTCTTCCTGGCTGTTTTTCTGGCACTCTACCCACCAAACCGGCGTCTGGTTAGAAAAATACTGCTCGACAGTTTGAGCCAAATGTCCCAATTCCCCATACGGGTAAAGCTCTCGATATGTCCGGTGCATAAACTTTACCAGTTTTGCCCGATCGACTCCAGATCCTGAGCGCAGCGCGTAGCCCGGTATTAATTGAGCAGACATCAGCTCACCGGACACGCAAAGCGGAATAATTTAGCCCCAAGAAAATTGGATTCACTACTGTCGCTTGCTTTTGGGGGATCGCTTCCTCAATCGGTGCCGGGGCAGCCATGTCACCCGGCAAAAAGATGCGAGCACTGACTGCTACCAGAGCCGCGAAAAATACTAATACCGCTATCAATGGAGCAATGTATTGACGAATAATACCCATAACCGCAAAAACTTAATTCTTGAGTTGATATTATCAAGTGTACCATACAAATCTTGTCAGCTATAATGGCTGCCATTGGACAATTAGCTCAAGAAGAGAGCGATCGCAAATACCAACTAACAGAAAATCTAATATTATGAGTGCCTCGCCTGCTGTTTATGAAGCTCTGGCTAAGTCAATTGTTTTTTTGAATCAAAAACCTAACGCGCAAAATGAAGTTTCCAGTTTCCTAGATACTAATGGCTACTATATCGATCGCATATTCGACGACCCAGAAACAAACTTTTATGCGATCGGGTTCGGTTCATCCAATCCCGAAAACCCGCCCGCCCTCGTATTTAAAGGTACAGATTTCATCGACGGCGACGCTATCTTTTCAGACTCGCGGGACATTGGTTTACCTGAATTTGAAAAGAACAAAGATAATATCCAAAACTGGCTCACAGAAATCGGTCAAAATACTGGTAAAAACCCCAACCAATTATTGCCCGATGTCATCGGGCACAGTTGGGGCGGAGCAGTCGCTCAAATTGTAGCAAGCCAATACACATCTCTGACCGGCGATATCTTTACTTTCAACTCTCCGGGAGTATCAGCGACTACATTCACCAGTTTTCGGAGAAATCTCAGCAGGGCAGGCAACAAAAATGTCACTCACTACATTGTCAGCGGAGATGTAGTCAGCTTGTTTGGGGAAGCATTTATTCCGGGTAAAGTATTTATCCAAAGTTTTACCGATCCGAGTATTAATCCCTTAACTGTTTTGGCAAAACATCGAACTGAAAATTTGTTAACTACTCCGCCCGTGGGTTTTTTGCAGAGGCAAATTTCCGTAGAACAATTAAACAGTCCCGAATTTGCTTATAACAACGACTCAGATTTTAACGAGTTTATCGCTGCGATGAATTTCGCCCTGCCCAATGTGTCAGTCGCCATCAGAACCAGAGGCGGTGCAGAGAGTTTGAGAACAGCACCAGAATTTTCTTTTGTGCAGTTAATCAGACAAATGCAGTACGGTTTAGCTCCCTTACAACCGAATTATTTATCAGGAGACGCTCGGAACAATACTGCTACCGGCGGCCCCGGAGAGGATACAGTTATCGGCAACGGCGGTAACGATACTCTCAGAGGCAATCGAGGTAATGACAGCATCACCGGTGGTGATGGCGACGATTTCTTGTACGGCGGCAGAGATAACGATTATTTGGAGGGCGGCGACGGAAATGATTTGGTTTCCGGCGAGTTGGGCAACGATTTTTTAATTGGTGGTGCGGGGCGCGATCGCTTTGTATTGGAATCAGGTGGCGGAGCCGATGTGATTTTAGATTTTCAAGACAGTGAAGATTTAATTACACTGTCGAGGGGTCTAACTTTTCCTCAAGTGAGAGTAACCCAAGGTGTTGACGGAGCTTTAATTACTATCCCGATTACTGGGGAAATTCTTGCTACTCTCAGAGGCGTAGTTGCCAGCGATATTACGCGGGTAGATTTTGTATAGCTTTAGGGTGCTCAAAATTTGTATTTTTGGTGGCGCGAAACCTGCATGGGTTTTGTACGGAGATGTTTTTTTTGTATTAAAAAATCTCTATCAATTTGCCCCTAAAAAGCTACTAAAAATGACCAATTAATATGGTCAATAAACGAAGTTTATAGTAAACTTAGTTAAGTAGGTTAAAAACTAATTCCCCCTCAAACGACAGGAAATAAAAAAATATGCCCTCCTCCCCCGCCGCTTACGAAACTATAGCCAAGCAACTTGCTTACATAGATGACGCTCCCGAATTTCAAACTTTAGTTCAAACAGGCTTGAGTGCTGCTGGCTATCAAATCGATCGCACCTTTGACGATCTCGGGACGGGATTTCACGCGATCGGCTTAATTTCCACCACCCCAGACAAACCGCCCGTTTTAGTATTTCGCGGCACCGACTCGCCCGTAGACGATATTGCCAACGCAGACCCGCGCGGCACAGGTTTCAACCAATTTGAAGCCAACAAACAAGCGTTAGGAAATTGGTTGACCCAAATCAGTCAAGACACAGCAAAAAACCCCAGTCGCTTGCCACCAGACATTCTCGGACACAGCTTAGGCGGCGCCATAACGCAACTAGCCGCGACCGAATTTACATCTACTGTTGGAGATGTTGTCACCTTCAATTCTCCCGGAGTTGCTCAGAGTACAGTCAATACATTCAAGCAGAAAGTCGGCGCCGGAAAAAATGTAACTCACTACATAGTTAGCGGCGATTTTGTGAGTTTGGGAGGAGAAGCTTTTATCCCCGGGAAAGTAGTTCTTCAAAAATTTACTGACCCGATTATCAACCCGCTACTGGTCTTGGACAAGCACACGCAAAGCGGTTTGTTAACTGATCCTCCTCCCGGCTTGACTCAGACAGAAATTTCTGTAGACCAGTTGAGCAGCCCTAATTTCACTTTCACAGATTCCGATTATTTAGAGCTGTTAGCTGGCTTAGACTTTACACTGCCCGCCTTGGGAACATCGCTGGAATCCCGCAGCAGTTTAGAGAAATTAAGAACCACTCCGGGAACCTCCTTTTTAGCAAACGTTGTGGCAATGCAAACTGCTCTGGATGTCTCCCAAATTAATAATTTAGTAGGCGACGATGCTAACAATACCGCATCAGGTTTCGCAGGGGACGATATTATCACTGGCAATGGGGGAAACGACACTCTCAGCGGCAACAAAGGCAACGATATTATCAGCGGTGGCAGCGGCAACGATCTGCTATTAGGCGGCAAAGGGGATGACAATTTGAGCGGGGGAGAAGGAAACGATACACTCATTGGTGCAGCGGGTGCGGATCTCTTAATCAGTGGGGCTGGACGCGACGTATTTGTGTTAGGAGTAGGTGCCGGTACAGATACACTTATAGACTTTCAAAAGGGTCAAGATTTAATCGGTTTGAGCGGAGGTTTGAGCTTTAACCAACTGAGAGTTACTCCAGGCGATTTTATAACGACGATCGAAATTGCCAGTAACGGCGAAGTTCTTGCCAGTATTCCCGGCCTTTCAAGTAGTCCCCTAACAGCTAGTGACTTTATTTCAATTTAGTTGGCTGCTGGCAATACAGATATTGGGTAGGGACACAACGATGTTGTGTCCTTATTTTATCTTATGAAGGCACGCACAATTTATACCAGTTAGTGATTAAAAACATCCATATTCCTGTAGGGGCAGGTTCGGCGGAATATCGAAAAAGTAGTGCAGATATTGGTAAACCCACCCCCGCCCGAATCTTATAGTTATAGCGACCGGACTTGATATTAATCGAAATCGTCCAGTCCAGGTCGGGGCATGGATGCTAATTTTTTCTCATCTTCTAGCGGCAGAAAGAAAATGGTCAGCATACCGGGAATCACTGCCAGCGCGCTCATCAAAAAATAATTTTGATAGCCGAGATTCGCCTGCAAGTAGCCACTAAAAACGCCCGGAATCAGCACTCCAGCGGCCATAAAAGCCGTTGTAATCGCGTAGTGAGATGCTTCGTATTCAGGGCGAACAGTCCGCATCAAGAACACTGTATAGGCAGCTACGCCAAGTCCGTAAGTAAATTGCTCGATCGAGTTTACAGCATAAGCCCATTCAATCCCCGGTTGATGTATTGCCAACAGCCAATACAGCACGTTAGTCGAATTTTGCAGAATAGCCGTCGGCCACATCCATTTTTTCAATCCTTGTTTCGCAATCAAATAGCCGCCCAGCAACCCTCCAATTAACAGAAACATTACCCCTAAAGTACCGGATAATAAGCCCATATCTGACGTAGAAACTGCTAATCCTCCTTTCTCAACTTTATCCATCAAAAATGGCGGAGCCATTTTAAAAGTCAAGGCATCGCCCAAGCGAAAAATCAAAACGTAAGCCACAATCCAACCTATTTTATCTTGCTGAAAATAGGTTTTGAATGCTTCGATAAAGCTGGTTCTTTGTTGAGGAGTGTCGGATTCCAGATCGTAATTTCGAGGATAAGGAAGATACCACCGCTGAAAAAGATATATCAGCACAAACATAATCGCACAAATGCCAAAAGCTGTCGCCCATCCGTAGTTAAGCGCAGACACGCTAAAATCCGAACCGAAAAGTGACAGTGGAATGTTTTGATATATTTTGGTGTCGCCTGTATTTCCGGTGACTAAATGGTTTTCGGCCAGTTTCCCCGCTAAGAACACCAATAAACCGCTACCGGCAATGACAGCACCTCTATAAGCCGTGTTGCGAACCCCGACAAACAAGGCTTGCTGGTCTTTATTGAGAGTGTTTAAATAAAATCCGTCAATGGCGATGTCGTGAGTAGCTGACACAAAGGCGATCGCGGTAAAGATAACAAGCGATATAATAATCGGTGCCGGCGTTAATACGCCAAAAGCTAGGAAAGCAAACAGAAAAGCACAAATGATTTCGGTTGTTAAAATCCATTTGCGTTTGGTTGAATACAAATCAACAACTGGCCCCCACAAACCTTTTAAAACCCAAGGAAAAGACAACAGACTTGTCAATCCGATGAGCTCGTTGCTGGTTCCCATACCTTTCAAAAAAATCACCGACATTAAATTAACGACGGTGTAAGGGAGACCTTGAGCGAAGTATAATACTGATACCCACAATCCAGCGTTATGCTTTTTTTCCATTGCAGAGATATTTTACCTAGTTACTTATTTGATTTACTGAGTGCGATCGACAATTCCGGTCAATTCAACCGCTGGCATCACAGTATATGTCATTCCGATGCCAGCGGCAGCCATATAAACAGTGAATTTTAGCATCCTTTTGACTCACAAATATTTATATTTTTGGAATAACCCTGCAAAAATTTTTCTCCGTTAATATGAACCAGGTAAGCGCGAACATTCTTGTTCCAGTCATAAGTGCCATAAGTTCGCAGGAGTTCCAAAGCAGTTTCTTCTATCTGGTATGCAGTTTTTGAACTATTCACCGGACATTCGGGACTGTCAGGATTAACAACAATTAAACCTGCATCTAGAAACTGATGCACAGTCTGACGGCGCACAGTTTCCCGCGTATTTGGTGCATATTTTTTACTGTACTCCCGATCCATAAATTCCATAATTGGTGTGATTCCCCTAAGTGGAGATTTTGCCAATTCCCAAGCATCCTTTGGCTTGAGGTCAAGCAAAGCCAGAAGGGTTAAGGCGGAACGTTCGTTAAGTTGGCCTTTTGGAAAACCCAGCGCTGCAAGTATTTCTAGAGATTCATCAATACGGTTCTTGATTGTCATCGGGCTATTTTCTAACGGATTGGTCGCCTTCAGCAGTTGTGTCTCGACAAGTCGATCGAGCTCCCGCTGTGTGGGAAATATTTCTCCTATTTTAGCGCCAAGTAAAAGTAACTGCTCTACATTAGGATACTTCAAATTGCGTAAATCCGTAGCATTAACTTGAGTGTGTCCGTTGAACAGTCGAAAAAACGCATCTACCAAACTCGAATTTAGATAAACGGTCAATCCCCGCGCCAGGGTGAGGTTTAATCCGCGTCCCTGTTGGTGAAAGTAATTCAAATGGTTCTCAAAACCAACCCTAGAACTATTAATTTTATTGGCATCCCAGACAACTGCAACAATTCGCTTTTTCTCTTCCTTTGAGGAGAAGCGCTTGCTCAAAACATAATGTTCGTTAGGTACGAGGAGTGCAGCAGTTTTTTCTGTTACAGCTAAAGCTTGATGCTTTCTCGTGGCTGTGGGATATTCAACACCGCCAGCCGAGAAGTGTGCGGGATAAATCAGCGGAACTGTACCGTTTTCCGGTTCTAGCCGCAAGTCAGAGCGAACCCGAAAATCTACAACTTTTCCCGTAGAAACTGTTAAGCCTAATTCCTCTAGGGTGCAAGTAAATTGAGCCATTTCCTCTACTACTTTCTGGCTGACAGCATCCGGTAAAATCCGAATAAATTGCTCGGCATCTTGGGGATTAATTAGGGCGGTATAGGGCAGTTGGTGAGACAAAACCAGGTCGTCGCCTACGCTGCTGCTTGAGGTAATTAGTACAGTATCTGGCTGTTCTATTTGTTTTGTGGCGCGCACAATGATAGTTTCTTGCAGCACCGCATCATCGCGAAATGGCAACTGTCGGGATTCAAAGATGTGTACTTGGCGTAAAGCCATCATTTGAAGGAATACTTTGCGGAAATCTCGAAAGTATAAACCGTTGCAAAAGCTGCGGGGAGTAATCGACACTAATTCACCGTTTGGTTTGAGCAGGTGAGCGGCAGCCACTGTAAAGCCAGCGTAGAGATTGCTGGTTTCTAGTCCTATAGAACGCAGCAAGGTTCGGGCTTGGGATTTAGCGTCTATCTTGGCATAGGGAGGATTGATAATTGCATGGGTAAACTCCCGTTTTACTGGTTGTGTAAATAGATTGGGCTGCAACATATCGGCGCTGTCTTGAATAAAATCAATTTCGCGAACTTCACAGGTAAAAGATATCCCAAAACGCTGACATTCTATACTGCATAATTCTAAATTTTGCTTGAGGTATTCAATCAAAATAAGGTCAATTTCATAAGCTGTAACGTGCAGGCTACGCGGTTTGTTTGGGCGCTGAAAAAGTTCGCAAACAACGGCTGCTAACAGGGAACCAATACCAGCCCCGGCATCTAAAAGCGATATATCGGCACAGTTAAATTCAAACATTCCTGCCATCAAACTTGCGACTGAGGAAGGTGTTAAAAATTGTCCCTTTTCTCCTCTCTGGCTTTGCTGCAACTTTCGGGTTGCTTCTTGGCGCCAGCCATCTACTCGATCGAGTAAATTGCTTGCAGTTGAGTAGCTGTTACCCGGAAGGGCTAGGGTTTGAAAGTGCGGTACTATCATTTGTTCAAAAAGTGCGATAGCGAGTTCAGTTTATTTTCGCCAAAATAGGAATCTCTACGCTATCATAGTAGCAGTTTACTCTCTTCCCATAACAGCAAAGGGCAGCCATGAGTCAAGAAAGTTTTACATTTCTCCTTGATAGCGAAAAAAAAGAGGCGCTGAAGGCGATCGCTACTGTCACCGATCGCGATTTAACTTATGTTTTGAACGAAGCGATCGCTTCTTACCTAGAAAATTATCAATGGCTGTTCGATGAAATTAACAAAGGCGTTGCCGAGGCCGAAGCTGGAGACTTTGCCAGCGATGATGAAGTCCAAGCAGTTTTTGCCAAATTGACTAATGAAAATTAAGTGGCTGCGACAAGCGTTGCGAAATCTAGAACAGGCTCACGCATATATTGTCAAAGACGATCCAGAGGCAGCAAGGCAATTAATTTTAAGGATTCAGGGTGCTGTAGGTCAACTCGCAGAGTTTCCTTTTATGGGTCGAGTTGGTCGCGTAGAATCTACTAGAGAACTTGTCATTTCCAATACCTCTTATCTCATCATCTATCGAGTAAAAGAAGAAAACGTAGAAATTCTCCGTATCCTTCACAGTTCAAGAAAGTATCCAGAAAATTAGGTGATGTTGCCGAGCGCACTTTTAGTGTATTTTCGCCTAAAATTTCACCGATGTGCAAAAATGTCAAGCGCACTAGAAAATATATAACTTTTCCAAAAGTATGTTGACTGTTCATATAGCTAGATCGGGAGGTAGCTAACGATGACACAAACTGAAACCAAGCGTTATGATTTTACTTAAATATCTAGGTCTAAATGATGACAACTATCAACTGGAATGAAGTTTTAGATAGTATTTCAGAGAATGCAGAAGAGCCAGAAGTCGAAGATCGATTTGTCAAACGCCTTCTAAATGCACTTGGATTCACATCTGATGAGTGGGTACAACAGTTTAAAACAGGGAAGGGCCCTGCTGATTTTGCTGCTCGCAAGAATCACGATGAGGATAAATTTTCAGTTGCTAAGATTAACCCATACTTAATCATTGAAGTTAAAGGAAGAGTATCAGGAAAGGTAATCCTTAACTTAGCAGAAGGTACTCCCACGTACAAAAAAGCTAAAGAACAGATAACAGGTTATCTTCTTGCTCCTAAGTGCCAAACATCTCAATGGGGTATTATCACTAACTCAACAGATATCCAGCTATTCCGCAAACATGGTAAAATCGTATTGCCTGCTACTGACTGCATGAGGATAACCAAAGATAATATTATTAAAATTATTAGTAGAATTAAGAACTTGCTGGAAAACCCACCCAAAGCTTTAACAATTTGCATCTATAATGATAAGGGAGGTGTGGGAAAAACTACAACGACAATCAACTTGGCTGCGATTCTTCGACTACAGCATAAAAAAGTGCTTGTTGTTGACTTCGATCCACAACAAGGAGATTTAACAGATTCATTAGGCTTACAGGAGGGAAAAGTCAAATTATCTGATTGCCTGCTTCCTGGATCATTGAATGTTAAAGAAACTATTCAACCATTTAATCTGAAGAATAAAGCAGGTCAATTAGTTAAGATGTTTGATGTCATCCCATCTGATTCAGGGTTATCGAAGTTCATGAGTTATGAGTATGAAGCACAAATTGAGAAAGGTTCAGCACAACTGCGAGATTTACTTAATAGTTTTGTTGGTAATTATGATTACATATTAATTGATGCGCCTACAAATTGGACTTTTTTTAGTAAAAGCTCTGTAAGAGCTTCCGATGTAATCCTCATGCCAACAGAACACAATAACTTTTCATCCTTAAAAAATGCTGCTAAAGTGATTAAAGAATTCTTACCTGAAGTTAAGAAGCTGAGGGAGGACGGTGGTCCTATTCCCTTGCCTATCTTTTTCAATAGATACAAAGAAACAGAGGCTTCCAAGAAAAAAATAAGTGTAGAAATTAAAGCAATCCTTACAGTTGAGAAAGGGGATAATTCTTTTCTAGATCCTAAATTATTACCCTATTATTGGCCTAAATCTACAAAAGCGGAGATTGACACAACTATATTCACTGTTCCAGAATATGAAGTTGTTTCAAGTGCAGCTTTTTCTCGAAAGCCAGCGGTTTTTCAACACAAAAAAGCTGCTGAATATTACTTAAAATTAGCGAAGGAATATTTTTTGTATGAGTAATTCTGAGAACATCGGTAAGTTAATGCACTTGAAGTTATCTAAAATTGAGTCAGCAGAACCCTGCTCTGAGTCAGAGTTTATCATTGCCGGAGCCGCCGAAGCCGTCTTGCAAGCAGGTAATCGCAATTGGATTCCGATTATCGTTAAAGAAACAGGCGACTATCAGTATCAAGTTGTGAGCAATCACTTTGTCTATGCTGTAGCTCAACAAGCCAAGTTAGATTTAGTATGGTGTATTGTCATTGACCCAAAACCATCAAATATTGAACAAGCGAAGATTCTAGCGCGAGAAGAAATTCCCACAGTCAATCTGAGTACAGCATCAAAAGATACTATCTTAGCTGTATTTAAATACTTAGTTAAAGAGCATAATTGGAAGAATGTAAAACCAGTTGAAACAGCCAATAAAATTGTAGATTCTAACCGCGAGCAATGGTCAGATTTCACCCCCCTGACTAAGTTACAATGTGGTTTGACTAAGGCGAGATTAGATTTTATTGCTAAAGTATTTTCTATATCACCGCCACCGCCGCCGCCTCCTCCTCCTCAAGCAGTCAGCGTGAAACGTGCATCAAAAGATGAAATTTTCGATCGCCTCAATTACTTATCAACTAATAAAATAGGAGGCTTTGAAAATATCGATCCTGAAAAAACAGCCGATGCTATCTTCACCGCGAATAAAGGCAAGTGGAAAAGCCTAACTCCAATTTCCAAACTTGAATGCGGTATTGATACAGCCAAAATGAAAATCATTAAAACCCTATTTAGCCTGTAAAACTATGTTAAGTGGTGTAGCGGATTCAATTTACTGGCTCAACCGCTATATTGAAATATCGGAAAATATCGCCCATTTTGGCGAGGTCAATTTTAATCTCATTCTCGACTCTCCCAGCGGTATTACTCAACTATTTACCGATCTGCCCACTTAATGTAGCATTGTGCGAAAATGTCAAGCGGACGCTCAAACCAAAAGTCTGTAAAGGACTGTTAAACGCTCTCTCACACACTTCTCATGCGAAATACCAAAACATTCTTTTTGTCAAGCTTGTTCCTGATTGGCTTAACAATTAGTTTTCTGCTGACTCCTGGTTGGTTCTCCAACTTCCCATCCCGCGCGATCCTCTTCGAGGGCTTCGCTAACGCAACTATGCCCCCGCAAACCCAAACCGCCGAATTTCGCGCCTTCTGGGTGGACGCCTTCAACCCCGGCTTCAAAACCCCTCAAGAAGTCACAAAATTGATCGCAGACGCGCAGCGGGCAAATGCTAACGCGATCGTCGCCCAAGTCCGCCGCCGTGGCGATGCCTTTTACACGAGTGCGATCGAACCCCGCACTCTCGATCCCAACGTTCCTGCGGGTTTCGATCCCCTGCAAGATTTGATTGACAAAGCCCACGCCGCAGGCATTGAAGTATACGCTTGGATGGTGACGCTGCCGGTGGTTTCCGGCACCAAACTTCCCGCCGGTCACGTTTGGCAACAACACGGGCCCAATGCGCCGGGGATCAACAATTGGGCGATGCTGACTTCGAGCGGCGAATCACCCGGTTTCCTCGATCCCGGCCATCCAGACGCCGTAGATTATACTGTTTCCGTCTATTTGGACTTAATCAAGCGCTACGATGTGGACGGCGTACAGTTGGATTACGTGCGCTACGGCGGGCCGACTTGGGGCTACAATCCGACTGCGATCGCCCGTTTCAATCAGCAAACAGGTCGATCGGGCAAACCCGCACCCAGCGATCCCGCGTGGATGCAGTGGCGGCGCGAACAGGTGACAAATTTAGTCCGCAAGCTTTATGTAGAAAGCCTTGCGATTAAACCGCGCGTTAAAATTACCGCCGCCACGATCGCCTGGGGAGACGGCCCGAAAAACGATGCAGGGTGGTATCAAACGCAGCCTTACAAAGAAGTATTGCAGGATTGGCGCGCTTGGCTGGAAGAAGGGATCTTAGACATGGCGATGCCGATGACTTACCAGCGCGAGTACAAACCATCGCAAAAACTCGCTTATGACCACTGGATCGAGTACGCCAAAGACCACCAGTACAACCGCCAAATTGCGATCGGCCCCGGCAATTACCTCAACTACATCGAAGACACTCTAGGCCAGATCCGTCGCGCTGAACAGCCGTCTGCGAAAGGAAATCACGTCGCAGGTACGGTGCTCTACTCCTACGCTAGCAGCAACGTGTACACGAATGTGGAACTGCGATCGGGCGGCAGCGGAGATTTGCCCCGCCAGCCTTGGAAATACGTTCCCCAAAGCAACGATTTGTTTTACACCGCGCTGTCGCAGCCGAGTCAATACGTTGATGCTGCGACGGGCAAAACCTATGAAACTCAGCCTGTGTGGGCGACAGCAGCAGCCGTTCCCGATATGCCTTGGAAGTCGCGGCCGACTGCAGGTGCGATCGCCGGAAATTTGCAGCGGTGCGATCGAACTTGCGACGGTGCGAGCTTGACATTGCAGTCGATCGATGCTGCTGGCCAGGTGCGTCAACTGCGCGCCGATGGTAAAGGATGGTTTGGGGCGATCGAGCTTTCTCCGGGAACTTATCAGTTGAAAGTTGACGGAAGTCAAATTCAACAAACAGTTAATGTTGTCGCCGGTGAAGTCACCAAAATCAATCTCGGAGCATCTTAACTGGTCTACTCGTTACTAGGCTCTACCTGGTAACGCAGATCCGGAGGCTTGCCTCCAATTTCCATAAAAGCTTGCGAGGCAGAGCCTCTAGATATCGGTTTCCAGGCAGAGCCTGGGAACCAGTTAAATCAGTTAATATCATAAGTTAAAATAAAATTATCCCACATCAAATTATAAATTTATCAATCGAGATATGCTAACAACAGAAGGTGCTTTCACGCTCCGTAAATGGACAGTTAAAGAGTATCACAAACTGGGAGAAATCGGAATTTTTCACCCCGAAGAACGAGTCGAATTAATTGAAGGAAATATTATAAAAATAAGTGCAAAAAGAACTCTTCACGCTTCCGCCACTAGACGCACTGCGACGCTGCTGCACAATCTTGTGGGAAATCAGGCTGCTGTTTATAATAAAAGCCCGATCGCCCTTGATGACAATTCCGAACCCGAACCAGATATCGCCGTAGTCAGAATTGATCCTTTTGACTATGCGACTCACCACCCCACTCCCTCAGAGGTATATCTCATTATCGAAGTGGCAGACAGCAGCTTAACTTTCGATCGCGAAATTAAAGCCAAAATTTACGCGCGATCGGGAATTGCCGATTATTGGGTGCTAAATGTGAATGAGCGACAACTGCACGTTTTTCGAGAACCTACTGAAAATGGCTATCAAAGCGAAGTAATTCTTGCGGAAACTGCGAGCATTTCACCGATCGAATTTCCCGCTTTCAATATCGCAATTCAGGCTATGTTGCCCCCTCTGGTATCAAATTGAAAACGGCTGTATCAATTGTCTTCATTTGTGAATTATGTTTTTTTTATTAACCGCAGAGGGCGCAGAGGGCGCAGAGAAAGAGAATAGAAGAGATAGAGAGAATGGCTTTTCTCTTATTCTTCAGTCGGGCGATTCTTCTCTTCCCTTCTCTATTCCTAATCGCTTTCTAGAATGCTTGCGAGCAAAGCTTGCTGAGCGTGCATCCGATTTTCTGCCTGATCCCAAACGCGCGATTGACTGCCTTCAATCACTGCATCGGTAATCTCTTCATCGCGGTGTGCGGGCAAACAGTGCAGTACAATTGCATTCTTATCTGCTAACTTCAGCAATTGTTCATTTACCTGATAGGGTTCAAACAAAGGAATCCTGATTTTTGCTTCCTCTTCCTGTCCCATACTCGCCCAAACATCAGTATAAATCACTTGAGCATTCTTCACAGCAGCTTCTGCGTCCGCCGTCACAGTAACTTCTGTTTTTCCCTTAGCAATATTCTTAGCTTTTTCCACTATCTCAGCATTCGGCTGGAAATCTTGAGGGCAAGCAATTCTTACATTCATTCCCGTCATTGCACAGCCCAACATCAGCGAATTAGCCATATTATTGCCATCGCCTAAATAAGTCAAAGTTACCCCTTCCAACTTGCCAAAACACTCTTTTACTGTCATTAAATCCGCCAGAACTTGACATGGGTGTTCGTCATCTGTCAGCGCATTAATCACAGGAATTTTCGCATAATTGGCAAAAGTTGCTAAGTCTTTTTGCTCGAAAGTCCGAATCGCCAAAATGTCTAAATATCTGTCTAAAACCCTGGCTGTATCTACCAAAGGTTCCCCGCGGCTGACTTGTGTGACGTTGGGATTGAGGTCAATCACTTGCCCTCCCAATTTATACATTGCCACCGTAAAACTTACCCGCGTTCGCGTTGAAGCTTTGGAAAATAACAAACCGAGAACTTTATTGCGTTTCAGCTTGACCATTCCCGATTTTAAACTGGCTGCTAGATCCAGCAAATAATTTAATTCGTCAATGCTTAAATCTGCCAGACTTAATAAATCTCGCCCTTTTAAGGAATCCATGCTTTCCCCCACACACAAATTTTTAACTTTGTCTTAAATCTTAGCCCGCAGAGGTAAATTTTGTTTCTGTAACCCCTAGTTGACATCTGCGGGTAAGGTTTATGCGGGCAATTGCTCGATCGCGCGATCGATCGAATCGCAACCTTGTTCAACCGTTTCTACCACAGCCAACACGCCCCGCAATTCCCCAGCGCCGGGGAAACCCTTAGCATACCAGGTTAAGTGCTTGCGCGCTTGGGAGACACCGCTTTCACCTTTATATTCCCACAAAGCCCGCAAATGTTCTTTAGCACATTCGAGGCGTTCAATTGGTGTCGGAGCTATCTTTTCCACACCAGTTTTCAAGAAATAATCAACTTCTCCCACCAAAAAAGGATAGCCCAAAGTTCCCCGCGAACACATCACTCCATCGGCGCCGGTTTCTTCCAGACATCGCATCGCTGCTTCCACAGAAAAAATATCCCCGTTAGCAATAACAGGAATCGATAAAACTTCTTTCACTCGGCGAATCCACTCCCATTTTGCCGGGCCGGTGTAACCTTGCGATCGAGTGCGGCCGTGCACGGTAATCATTTTTGCTCCCGCATCTTCCATCCGCTTCGCAAATTCCAAAATATTAATTTCTTTGTCAGTCCAACCAATCCTAGTTTTAACGGTGACAGGAACATCTACCGCTTCCACAACAGCCCGCACAATTGCCTCGGCCGTTTCCGGGTCTCGCAGCAGGGAAGAACCGCCGCCGTTTTTAGTAATTTTGTTAACCGGACAGCCCATATTAATATCAACAGTATCTGCTCCTTCTGCCACTGCTTTCTGCGCCGCTTCTGCCAAGAAATCCGGCCGGCAGTCAAACAATTGAATGCTAATCGGGCGCTCGTTCGGGTCAACTTCCATAATTCTCGGCAGTTGCTTCACGTAGTGCAAACCCGTAGCGTTCACCATTTCCGTGTACATCATCGAATCCGGCGCGTAGCGGCGCACCAGGCGGCGAAATACCAAATCGGTAACGCCGGATAAGGGCGATTGCAGGACGCGACTTTTAACTTCAAAATCGCCGATTTTAAGCGGAGTTGCTAACCTTTCTTTTAATTCGGGAGATAGAGCAAGCATAGTGGATAGCACTTTAATTCTAATATCTGTATATTATACTACACTTCAGATAGTTGACAGTTGTTAATTATATTTTTAGCCGATTATTGAGTGACAGCTAAAAATATATTTAACCTGACCGCAATGCCTATTTTACACATCCAGATCGCCCGAATTTGAATATTGTTAAACGAGGGGTCAAAGCCCAACCCCGATTACACTTAAATCTCTGTGCCGCTTCGATCTATCTATGGGGTGCGATCTTTAATGAGGGATCTACCTACTAAGAGTGTTGCCCAAACCATATTTTTATTGTTTAATTCTCCCGAATGCTCTGCCTGCCTTCAGATCCGGCTGCCTTCAGACGATTAATGCTTAAATTTATTAGGATTCTGCAAAAGCCGTACATCAGATCGTTTTAAACTACAATTGGTGGATTCCTGACGACGCCGATCGAACATTAAAAAAATTGTAGAGAATTCCTATGGACGCCGCAGCACTCTGGCAACGCTATCAAGACTGGCTTTACTATCACGAGGGATTGGGACTTTACCTCGATATCAGCCGCATGGGATTCGACGACGCTTTCGCAGCAGCACTGAAGCCCAAATTTGACAAAGCTTTCAAAGACATGGCAGCTTTAGAAGCAGGTGCGATCGCCAATCCCGATGAAAACCGCATGGTGGGCCATTACTGGCTGCGAAACCCCGATTTAGCTCCCACTCCAGAATTAAAACAAGAAATAGTCGAAGGGATAGCACAAGTCGAAGCATTTGTCAAGAAAGTTCAAAACCGCGATATTAAACCGCCCTTTGCTCCGCAATTTACCGACATAATTTCGATCGGCATCGGCGGTTCCGCCTTGGGCCCCCAATTTGTCGCCGAAGCTTTATCCCCAGACATTCCGCCCCTAGCAATACATTTTATCGACAACACAGATCCGGCTGGGATCGATCGCATTCTTAACAAAATCAAAGACAAACTCGCCAGCACCCTAGTAATTACTATCTCCAAATCCGGCGGCACCCCCGAACCCCGCAACGGTATGATCGAAGTTCAAAAAGCCTTCGCCTCTCAAAAACTCGACTTCGCCAAACAGGCAGTTGCCATCACTGGAACAGACAGCAAACTAGACAAATTAGCCAAATCCGAAGGCTGGATTGCCAGCTTCCCGATGGCCGACTGGGTGGGAGGACGCACTTCGGAACTCTCAGCAGTAGGACTTTTGCCAGCAGCTTTGCAAGGCATCGACATTCGGGCGATGCTCGACGGCGCTAAAGTCATGGACGAAGCTACCAGGATTCCCGACATTAAAAACAATCCCGCCGCCCTTTTAGCCATGAGTTGGTATTTTGCCTGCAACGGACGTGGCGAAAAAGATATGGTAGTTTTGCCGTATAAAGATTCACTGCTATTGTTCAGCCGCTACTTGCAGCAATTAGTCATGGAATCGATCGGCAAACAGGAAGATTTAGACGGCAATACAGTTCATCAAGGAATCGCAGTTTACGGCAACAAAGGCACCACCGACCAACACGCTTACGTCCAGCAACTGCGAGACGGCGTGCCGAATTTCTTCCTAACATTTATCGAAGTTTTGCAAGACAGGCAAGGCATTTCCCCAGAAGTAGAAACCGGCGTTACTTCGGGAGATTATTTGTCTGGTTTGTTGCAGGGAACTCGACAAGCTTTGTACGAAAATCACCGAGATTCAATTACTGTCACAATCCCCCAAGTCAACCCTCGGACAGTAGGAGCATTAATCGCCCTCTACGAAAGAGCCGTAGGTTTTTACGGTTCCTTGGTGAATGTCAATGCTTATCACCAGCCAGGGGTTGAAGCAGGCAAAAAAGCGGCCGCTGCTGTATTGGACTTGCAGCAACGGGTACTGCAAGTGCTCAAAGACGCCCAAAAACCTCTGTCTGTAGCACAACTAGCAAAAAAAGCAGGAAGACCAGAGCAAATCGAGACAATTTACAAAACTCTGCGGCATTTGGCAGCCAACGGGCGCGGCGTAGCTTTGGAGGGCAAATTAGGACAACCGGCTACTTTAACTGCAAGTTATCAAGAGAATTAAACAGTAGAATTAAACATTAAAAGTGAAATTAGTCACTTTTAATGTTTAATTTTTAATTCCCTCATGCCATTAACTATTCTGGTTGCTGACGACGATTTCGCGACTCGCTTGTCAATTACTGATTATCTAGAAATTACCGGATACTCTGTAATCGCTGCTGAGAACGGCAAAGAAGCTTTAGGCCTGGTAGATGAATTTCAGCCCCACTTGATTGTTACCGACATTACAATGCCCGAGATGGATGGCTACGAATTCGTGCGGCGAGTTCGGACTCGTCCCGCTTTCCGCTTGCTGCCGGTGATTTTTTTGACGGAACGCACGAGCACGCAGGAACGGATTCGCGGCTATCAGATGGGGTGCGACAATTATCTGGCGAAGCCTTTTGAAATCCAGGAATTGGGGGCGGTTATTCGCTCTTTGCTCGATCGCTACGCTCTAATCGCTCAGGCCCCCTCTCGTTCCCCGGAACCCGAACCGACGCCAACAGAGGCACCCAGCAGAGGCAATGACAAGCCAGAAGCAGATTTTTTAACTCCAAAGTCAAACACAGGCGATTCCCTACGGGATAGCTCCGCTTCACGGGCATCTCCCAGCCAAAATGCTCCGACTTTGACTCAGCGAGAGCGACAAGTGCTAGATTTGCTGACAGAAGGTCTTTCTAATATTCAAATAGGTTCCAGGCTCCACCTCAGCCCTCGAACTATCGAAAAGCACGTCAGCAGCTTGTTCAGAAAAACTGAAAGCAACAACCGAGCAGAACTCGTTCGCTTTGCGATGGAACACCATTTAGTCAGATAACCGCCAACGCGATCGGGCAAGAAAATTACCTGCACTTACTTACCACACTGAATAAATAGCATCATGGTCAACAATTACTTAAAAAATCAGAAAATTTTATATGCAGCAGCATTAGCAGCTTCCATAATTTTCTGTATTGCGATGACATCAATGGGAATCACCAAGTATTACAGCGTTTTACAGGGTGGAGAAAACTATAACGATTTCCCTTCCAGCGGTTTCAGTCTCATCCGACTTATAATTAACGGTTCCTACTTGGTAGCAACGGTTACATATATTATCTGGTTAAGTCAAAAAAAGCAAACAAGTTCCAGCTTTCTAGACATTTGTAAGTATGCAATCCCCTTTCTGGCAATTGCCCTCATAGCTTATCCCCAAAGCAATGACATTTATATGTACTTGCATTACGGAGTAATGAGCTTAAATAAAATCAATCCTTACTTGAATACGTCTGATAGCTTTGTCTCTAGCTTATCCCCTTTCATGCACTGGTTTCAAACTTCCACATACGGCCCGGTTTCTCTGTTCTTTTTTTCGGTATCAGCACTTGCAGTACCAATTAGCCCGTTAGTTGGAATTTATTTTTTTAAAATAATATGTTTATGCGTACATACACTAAATGCTTACTTGATTTGGCGATTACTCAAAAATCCCGAGAACCGTAGCCTGATCGCAATGGCATATCTACTCAATCCAATGCTCTTGAACGAGCAGATAGTTAATGCTCATCTTGACGTTTTGCTGGCTAATACATTGATTGTTTTTATAGGATGTATTTATTACCAACGTTATGTTGTGGCAATTTTAGCAATTTGGGTGGGTTTTCTAGTAAAAACATTACCTCTAATTTGGTTTCCCTTAGTTTTTGCTTTCCTCTGCAAGCAGCGTCGGTGGAGAGATTTAGCAGCAGTATCCCTACTTTCTTTATTAATAATTACAGTCATAACTTATACATTTTTACCAACAGTTGCAGCTTGGAAAAGTTTGTTAAATCCAGGAGTATCCTCGGTTACAGCTCGCTCGTTTCACCACCTGATGAATTTATGTCTGAACTTCTTCCCAAATATAACTTTTGAAACCCGCCAAAGTATCCTATCCTTCCTTAAAGTTTTTTCCTATTGTATCTGGATGATTTACTACCTAGTGACGTTACTTAAATCATACTTCCGCAGCAACTATTCTGAAATCAATTTGGTATCAGATATTGGATGGATAACTCTTAGTTTGTTTTTGTTTGCTACACCTTGGCTAATGCCTTGGTATCCCTCTATTCTGCTGCCAATTGCTGCTTTGAGTATCAATGCTCCCCATTTTGTCTTGACAAGCTTAACTTTTGCTCTGTTTCCCAGTATCCTTTTAGGGGGAGGGGGTGGAAATAATCCGATCTCTATACTTACAATTTTGATCACCGTTATTCCTCCTACAGCCTTACTCGTACTAAGGCGAAGATTTGTCAGAAGTATTTAAGTTATAGTTCCAAAGAAGAGAGAAAATATAGTTTCCGATCGCACCGAGAGTTTACAGTAGCTGTCGATCGCAATTTTCTAACTTTCCTTCTGCCCACCAACCCTTAAGCCTTCCTGACTGATAACATACTCCAACAAACCCTCGCAGGCATCTAACAGTAAATCAATTACTCGATCGAATCCCTCCGGTCCACCATAATAAGGATCTGGCACTTCTTTCAGGTCATATTTCTGACAAAAATCGCACATCAGCCGCACTTTATCTTTATACTTTCCCGTAGTATCCAGGGCAAGAATATTGCGATAATTGTCCCGATCCATCGCCAAAATCAAATCAAAATTTTCAAAATCTTTCCTGGCAAATTGGCGGGCTTCGCCTAGCAATTCAATGTCTCGCTTCCTCGCCGCCAATGCCATCCGCCTGTCCGGGGGGCTACCAATGTGATAGCTAGCAGTTCCGGCAGAATCGCAGGTGATACGATCGCTCAAACCAGCTTGTTCAATTAAGTGATTCATAATATTTTCTGCTGAGGGCGATCGGCAGATGTTGCCGAGGCAGACAAACAATAATTTAGTCATTAGTCATTAGTTAGTAGTTAGTAGTTAGTAGTTATTAGTTATTAGTTATTAGTTATTAGTCAGTCAACAGTCAACAGTGCTAATTTGTAGGGTGCGTCGCTTTCAGAGTTTATCTGCAAGTTCCATCGAACTTGGAGCAGCGACGCACCTTACTATAGCGGTTTTCCAGAAAGTTTAATCAGTCAACAGTCAACACTCAACAGTCAACAATTGACTGATGACTAATGACTAACCGAAACCGGGGAGATTTAGTCCACCGGTGAGTTCTTCCATTTTCTCCCGCATCGTCATCGTAGACTTAGCGTAAGCATCCTGCATCGCCACCGTGACGAGTTCAGAAACCACATCAGCACCTTCACCGAGGGCATCCGGTGAGATTTCCACGCGGCGGGGTTCTTGGTTGCCGCTGAGAAAAACCTTGACCAAGCCACCGCCGGCAGTTCCCTCAATTTCCATTACATCCAACTCTTCTTGGAGCTTTTTAGCTCCTTCTTGAACCTGCTGAGCTTTTTTGAAAGCTTCAGTCAGTTCTTTCATTTTTCCCAGGCCGAAGCCAAATCCTTGTCCTGATTTTGTCATAACTACTTTGTGATGGTGTGTGGGCTGGCAGTCTGCCGTTTCCGTATTACTTCAATGATGCCTTAGAAGGGAAACTCTCCCAGTATTCTAACTTCTGGCTCCAACAACAGCGACCACCGCTGCTCGACTTGCTGTTGAACGTGGCGGATCACTTGAAAAATATCATTGGCCGTTGCCGACCCGCAGTTAAGAATAAAATTAGCATGGCGCTGAGCCACTTGTGCGCCGCCGATCTGATATCCCTTCAGTCCCGCTTGTTCGATGAACCAACCTGCCGTCTTGGGGCCGGGGTTACGGAAGACTGAGCCACAGCTCGGTAAGTGGTAAGGTTGAGTTGTCCGCCGCTGGCTGAAATGGTCATTAGTTTCTGCCATTACTTGCGATCGGTCGAATCCCGGCTGCAACTGGAAAGTCGCTTCAGTCACCAGCCGATCGCCCCCTTGCAGCACCGAAGTCCGGTAGCGGTACTCCAACTCTTGGGGAGTCAGAATTTCCACCTTACCACCAGGGGATAGGACGCGAGCATTGACCAGAATATCAGCAGTACAGCCTCTGTGAGCGCCTGCATTCATCACCACAGCGCCTCCCACTGTACCCGGTATGCCGACTGCCCATTCTAGGCCTTTCCAGCCCCGTTTAGCCGCCAACCAAGCGAGGCGGGGAATTGACTCCCCCGCCCCCGCTGTAACTTGACCTGTTTCTGGGTTAAAATTCACCTGTTTCAGGTAGCGAGTGCCGACGACCAAACCGGACAAACCCCGATCGCTCACCAACAAATTAGAACCCGCACCCAGCAGAGTCACCGGCAGCCCTTCATCGTGTGCCCAGGCAAAACTCGCTTGCAAAGCCTCCATACTGCGGGGAGCAACGTACCACTCGGCCGGGCCACCGACTCGGAAGGAAGTCAGGCCCGCCAGCGAAACTTGGGAATTAATCTTGCAATCAGTTCCCCGCAAAGAAATAGGAGAATACACTCGCCGATAGTCCTTAACAGAGGAGTCATTCGAGATAGTCACCATCTTGAAAATCCTTAAAAATACCTTCGCTCGAAGACGTGGTTGAAAATCCATTTAGCTAACTTATGTCGCCCCTTTGAGCGAGCCGTCCGACAGAAGTTTCGGCACAAAGTGCCATGCCATAATGTCGATCGACTCTACTCAGTTCGCGAGCTAATCGGGGCGATCGGCTTGTTGATAAAAAGCCATAACCTCTGGAATAATCTGATTCAGATTACCAGCACCCAAAAACAGAGCCAAGTCCCCAGGTTGCAGATTTTGGGTTAAAAACTTACTGACTGACTCCAGGGAAGGCGCAAACTCAACCTCTCGGCCTTCTTTAGCAATCAAATCAGCAACCTGCTGCCCGCTAATCTCTCCTAAATTCGGTTCCCCAGCACTATAAATATCGCAAGCCACAACCAAATCAGCATCCCCAAAAGATTGAGCAAATTCTGGCAAAAATGTCAGAGTCCGGCTGTAACGGTGAGGTTGAAAAATTGCAACCACTCTTCGGGATTTGGGATTTTTTTCGCTACCTTCGATCCGCAAGCGAGCCGCCGCCAAGGTGACACGAATTTCGCTAGGATGGTGGGCGTAGTCGTCCACAAACAGGATGTCATTGTGAAAACCCCGCACCTCAAAACGGCGGCGAGCTCCTTCAAAGCCAGCAATCGCTTTGGCAATCGCCGAAAACTCTAACCCCAACAATCGACCCACGGCTACCGCAGCTAGTGCATTGCTGAGATTGTGTTTGCCTAGCAACTTCAACTCCATTTCCCCTAGGAAAGCTCCTCGCTCCCAAATGTGGGCCTTGGTGCTTTCGGCTCCGTACTCCACGCCCGAAGCCGTGTAGTCAGCACCGCTGTCCGGCTGCAAGCTATAACTGACATGAGGCTGAAGGCAGTCTTTGACGATTTGGTCGTCAATGCAGCCCACCAAGGTTTGACAGTTTTGGGCAAACACCTTAAATGTGTCTATTACCTGGTCAAGGGTATCGTAATGGTCTGGATGATCCAGTTCCACATTCGTCACTATGCCAATTTTGGCAACCAGCTTGACGAGAGAACCGTCGGATTCATCAGCCTCGGCAACTAAGTAGGGGCCTTCTCCCAAACGGGCATTGCCTTCCCAAGCATTTACCTCGCCTCCTACCACGATTGTCGGGTCTAGACCCGCAGCCATCAGCATGAAGCCGATTAAGCTGCTAGTAGTAGTTTTGCCGTGAGTCCCCGCTACGGCTATGCTTTGGTAATCTTGAATTAACGCTGCCAACACATCCGATCGATGAAAAATCGGACAGCCCAAATCTAAAGCAGCTCGATATTCGGCATTTGCCGGGTGAATAGCCGTCGAACATACTACTTGAGGCAATTTCGGAATTGCTTGAGCGCTTGAACCGTTGCCGTTGAATTGGATAGCTTCCGCTGTCGCTACAGAAGTCCCTACCGTACCAGCGACTGCCGAGGATACCGCCCTTTCCTGCAGCTCGCGGTCGGGACTGCTACCGTTAAGGGTCGTTTGAAATAATTCAAAATTGCTGGCGTCTTGACGCCAAAAAATGTGAGCTCCCATTTCTTGCAAGCGCTCGGTTATGTGACTCGATTTAATGTCGGAGCCGTACACAGGCAACTTGCGTTTAGCTAGAATGTAGGCAAGGGCTGACATCCCAATCCCACCAATGCCGATGAAATGAAATGGTCTACCGCTGAAATCAACAGAACTCGGCATCTTCGCTCCTCACACACCACACCACGCCAATAACACGCGATATCATATCAAGAATTGTTTTTTCAGGATACAGTTCGCTAGAGATTTTGTACAAAATTCTCTGCGCGTCCCTAGATTTGCGGGACTTGTAGAGATGTTTGTCTTGTATCCTATATGACTTAGTACCGAGTAGTTTTCCGGAACAGTCACAGCTCGAAAATAGCAGGTAACAGAAAACGGGGTCTGGGGTCTGGCCCAACAGACTAATTTTGGGTGCTTGCATACTCCTGCATTCTTTCTATTTCTATCCGCCTGCTGTGCTCGGATACGGCAGCAAAAGCCCCACAACCTTTTTACCAAGATTGAGGGTAAAACCCATAAGGATTTACAAACACTACCACGTATGACCAAATTTCGCTCTTTTTATAGTCATAAATCTACCTTTACGGTCATTTTCTCTCCCAAATCAGAGATTGACACGATCGCAGCTATAGTATATATTCTTACTTTATTGTATATATACAAGTTATGCAGTTAGTCGGAATAGTCGCAAAGCCATAGATCGAACCAAATCATTGGTTTTGATCGAGAAGCCGATCGACTCTCTTGGCAGCCCTTAAAATTTTTACCACTGCGATAAATATATCTACCGTCAAAACTTTTTCGGTCGCCTACAAACGAATGCTCAGGCGGTCGATCGCGCACTCAAAACAAGTTGGGATTGATATTGGCAAGGTTAATCATCCAGTCCCGCACCCACTCTGACGCTCAGAACCTGGTTTTTTAAGTCTTCTTGAAGGTTTGAACGAATTAAGGGGGTTGAAAAAACCGGTTTTAGCGTCCGGGACGATCCTCGAAACTAGGGTCGTCCAGGGGTTTGTCCCCAATGAAAACCGAGGGTTTTCTAATAAACGAGCTTGTGGTTAAAAGCGTATAAAAATAAAAGTGGCGCGATGTCTGTATTAATCCTGATTTGGGGGAAATATGGCGAAAATAGCGATTTTGGGGGGGACTTTTGATCCGGTTCACTGGGGTCACGTGTTGGTAGCCGAGACGGCTGCGAGTCAATTTGCTCTCGATCGAGTCATTTGGGTACCGGATCGCTCTCCTCCTCACAAAGAGCGCCCGGATTTGGCAAGTTTTGAGCAGCGGCGGGAAATGCTCGCTCTGGCGATCGCCGATCGCCCCGACTTCCTAATTTCGCCGCGGTCGGCAAATCCCTCCGACAGTTCTTTTGCGATCGACACCCTGCTGTATTTGCAAAAATTGTATCCAGGCGATCATCGCTGGTACTGGATTATTGGTAGTGACGCACTCCTTACTCTCCCCAAATGGCATCGGTGCGGCGAAATTGGCGGGTTGTGCGACTGGTTGGTAGCCCCACGTCCGAGTCAGGAAGATCGAGAGACAGCAGAAAGCGGGGAGATTGGGGGACTGTCCGAGTGGGGAGATTGTCCGAGTGGAAAACCCATCGATTCCGCGAGGGACAGGATGCAGGTTCAGGCAAATGCTGTGGGCCGACGAGTTGCCGAACAAATGGCTCTTTTGGACGTGGAAATTCGCTGGGAGGTGCTTTCCATGGCTGCGATCGAGATTTCGTCGAGCCACATCCGCCGCTGCTGCGCCGAAAAAATCGACCTCCGCTACTTAGTCCCGGAAGTTGTCGGGACTTATATTGCAGCCCATCAGCTTTACCAGTAACCAGCGGCAGAAAGCCTAATGCCTTCGGCATTGCAATTTCAGCCTTCTAGAAAAGTTCAAGCTTTTTTGATCGACACAAAAAGTTAGAAAGGATCGACCTTTGCGATATGATCTGGTGTCATCAGAAAGGTGGGCGGAAACCCCGTCGTTTTAAGACCGCTTTATATTAAACTATAGTTTGGTCAATGACCCACCCGCGACGATGGATTCAGACAGCCTAACGAGCGAAGTCCAGTACAACTGGCGGCGCAGACAAATCGGTAGACCGGGAAAAGAGGATAGGGCAATGGTAAACATCCCTGGAATCAAAACAACAGATAAGAATTCCTTTTAGGTATTCGACGCATAAAAACCGCTGGGCTAGCGGGGTTAGTCTGTGGAGCGAACATAAGACCAGAAAACTCCTTGTGGGTGGAGGCAGTTGCGATGAAGCAGAAACTCAAATCGTGAGGTTTGGGAATCACCGTGGCTTTAGTCCGGTGAGAATGTCAAAAGTCAATTCTTAAATTTTTCCAAAATTTAAGCCTGAGCTAGGGGCTGCCATCGTTAGGAGGTACTAAAGTGATTCGAGTCGCGATCAATGGTTTTGGACGTATCGGGCGCAGTTTTGCGCGCTGCTGGTTGGGCAGAGAAAACAGCCAGCTAGAGTTGGTAGCTATTAATGACACTTCCGATCCCAGAAGTAATGCTCACTTGCTCAGATACGATTCCATGATGGGAACGTTGAAGAATGTGGACATCAGTGCGGATGAAAATTCCATTACCCTAAATGGGAAGACAGTTAAATGCGTGAGCGATCGCAACCCGCTAAACTTGCCTTGGAAAGATTGGGGTATTGATCTGATTATTGAATCGACCGGCGTCTTCGTTGACCAAGCTGGTGCATCGAAGCATATCACTGCCGGCGCTAAAAAAGTGCTAATTACCGCTCCCGGCAAGGGTTCTGAAGTTGGCACTTATGTGATGGGAGTCAACCACCACAACTACAAGCACAGTGACTACACAGTCATCAGCAATGCTAGCTGTACTACCAACTGTCTGGCTCCTGTACTGAAAGTGCTGCACGAAAATTTTGGCATCGTCAAAGGCATGATGACCACTACCCACAGCTATACTGGCGACCAGCGCTTGCTGGATGCCAGCCACCGCGACTTGCGGCGGGCCCGGGCGGCAGCAATGAATATTGTGCCGACTTCTACCGGAGCAGCCCAAGCTGTGGCTTTGGTGATTCCAGAATTGAAGGGCAAGTTAAACGGTATCGCCATGCGCGTGCCGACTCCCAATGTGTCGGTAGTTGATTTTGTGGCTCAGGTAGAGAAAAAGACTTTTACCGAGCAAGTAAATCAAGTGTTCAAAGAAGCTGCCTCCGGTTCCATGAAAGGGATTTTGGAGTACAACGATTTGCCTTTAGTTTCATGCGACTATCGCGGAAGTGATGCTTCTTCGATTCTGGATTCCAGCTTGACGCTGGTGATGGATGGCGACATGGTGAAGCTGTTGGCTTGGTACGACAATGAGTGGGGCTACAGTCAGCGGGTGGTTGACTTGGCTGAATTGGTCGCCGAACGTTGGGAAGCCTAGTAGCCGAAGGCAGAAGGCTTTAGTCATTCGGCAGAAGGTAAAAAATGCTGATATTTTGTACTTTTGAGTCGATTTCTAGCTGACTTGTTATTTCTGTTTTCGAGCGCTAGAGACTTTTGGCAGTCGATAGTTGGCGAGTAGAAGATGAAATATCGTAGGGACATGGCAGTGCGGTGTCCCTACGATATCCTTATGCTGCTACTCCCAGCTATCGATAGAACTTTTTGCAACAATACTTCGATTGATCGGGCTTTCGGGTCTGCTTGATGATAAATTTGTTGTTGGTAGCAAGCGCTTAAAATTGCTTTGGTTAAGTTATCGGAAAATCCCAAATATTAAAAAAATAAAAATTCCGACTATAAAAGTTAAAAACCTGAAAAAATAGCAACAGCTACGGTGTAGTTTTGAAAGCAAAATGTGATATGAAAAAAGCGTTAATTAGCGGTATATCAGGTCAGGACGGAGCTTATTTAGCTAAACTGTTGCTCGATCGAGGTTATGAAGTTTGCGGCACCTCCAGGGACGCCCAAATGTCTAGTTTCGGAAACCTGGCCCGTTTGGGTATCCGAGACCGAGTAAAACTAGAATCCATGTCTCTCAACGATTTTCGCAGCGTTTTGCAAGTGCTTGCCAAAATAGAGCCAGATGAGGTGTACAATCTAGCAGGTCAAAGTTCCGTCGGTCTGTCTTTTGAACAACCCGTAGAAACCCTCGAAAGCATTGCCACAGGCACATTGAATCTGTTAGAAGCAATTCGGTTTACAGGCGGAAAAATTAAACTTTACAACGCCAGTTCCAGCGAATGTTTTGGGGATACGCGAGGCAATCCAGCCGATGAAAATACGCCTTTTCGACCCAGAAGTCCTTACGCGGTAGCGAAAGCAACGGCATTTTGGGAAGTAGCAAATTATCGGGAAGCGTACAATTTGTTTGCGTGTTCTGGTATTCTGTTCAATCACGAGTCGTCGCTGCGCCCGGAGAGGTTTGTTACCCAAAAGATTGTATCTGTTGTGTGCCGAATTGCGGCAGGTAGTTCCGAAAAACTGCATTTGGGAAATATTTCAGTGCAGCGAGACTGGGGTTGGGCTCCCGAATATGTAGAAGCAATGTATTTGATGTTGCAGCAGGAAGAACCGGACGATTATGTAATTGCCACGGGTGTAAGCTATCCTTTGGAGGAGTTTGTGCAGACAGCGTTTATTGCTGCGGGTTTGGATTGGCAGGAACATTTAGTAACCGATGCGAGTCTTTACAGACCGACGGAGATTGCTGTTGGGAGGGGAAATCCGGGTAAGGCAAAAGAAAAATTGGGCTGGGAGGCGAAGTATAAGATGCCCGATGTGGTGCGGATGATGGTCGAAGCGAGGATGAGTAACGTTTGAAGATTTTTTTAGAAAAGATAGCTCTTTGTTTGGAATAAATACCAGTTGTGAATTATCAGCGGTTGTATATCCTTTTCAATATCTGAAACAATCCAAGTAGTTATATTAGCCCGCGGTTTGGGGACAGGTCTCCGAGAAGAAACAGAATTTCGTCCTTAGCCCCTAGTCGATGTGGGCGGCTGTCCAATTCTCTGGCATATTATGAAAACCTATGCCCATTAAGGATTTTAAAATTTTATTGTGTGTTTGGGTTATCGGGGCAACATGATTAAGGAGTCTTTCCTCAATTATGAAGCGATGAATAATGATTTTACTATTTGCTTGGGCAGCCAAAATCAGATTACCTCTCACGAAGAACACCAGAAGCAAGATTTTAAGGTGACACTGGCGGAAACAGGGCCAAGACACCATGACTGGGGGGGTGAAACCTGTGGAGAAATAAATTACTGACGATCCCCTGAGTGGAACAAGGAGCACCGTACTGAGGCGGCTGAGTTTGCCGATCGACATTCTGAGTTTGTGATCGATCGACCAGCATGGTATTTTAATGAAAGTGAGTTAAGTGAAAATCTTACTCACTAACCTGGAGCGTGTTTGCGGCGATTGTGAGCAGGAATGCCGGGGAAAACTGTAAAATTAGATTTCCGGGAACAAATGGTGATCGCTTTCAATCCTTATAAGCTGATGGAAATGAGCTTTAGTGAAGGCAATAAAGCTCCAGCTAAACCAAAATACACACAGATATTTCACACCACAAACTAGAGTTCTAACCATTTTTCAGATGTACATAATTTTAGATAAGGAGTAATTAGAATGGGTTTAGTCAGAGGAGGAGTGCCAACCGAGTTAGCAATAGCCTTGAAAGATGCATACAATTTGCAAGGTTTTATTAAAACTGGCACTAACTGCGGTGCAACGGCATTGTGGGCTGCACAGTATTTTCCAAAAGTTATAACAATTGAAGCAGCTAAAGAAATATATGAGGCAGTAGTAAACAACTACGGTCACTTAAAAAATATAGACTTCGTATTGGGAAACTCAAAAGAGCAGCTTGCAGCAATTGTACCCACACTCAAGGAACCTTGTATTTTTTGGCTAGACGCCCACTGGAGCGGGGGAATAACATATGGAGAATCTGAGGAGTGTCCGCTGCTAGAAGAGTTGCAAATTATCAACGATTCTGAATGCGATCACTTTATCCTGATAGATGATGCCCGCCTTTTTTTATCTCCACCCCCGAGTCCTCACCGTATAGAGGAGTGGCCGACTATTGATGCTGTTACCAGTTTGTTGAATTCTGGAAGAAGTCGGTATACCGTTATAGTTGAAGATGTAATAGTTTCTGTTCCCGAAGGAGCCAAATTACTCGTGGCTCAGTATAGTCAGGAAGTTAGCACAAAGGCATGGGAAAATCAAGTGCACTCGCTCCAACAGCCAGCACCTGCATTGCCTGAAAAACCGGCAAAACCTAGAGCCGGAGCCAAGACAACCTTGCACAGCGGCGAATTGCTGTGTATCGAAAGATTCATCTCATCCGGGCAAGTAGTTTTTGATGTAGGTGCCAATGTTGGCAGTTGGACGGAGGAAGTATTTAATCAATTTCCTAAAACAGAGATCCACCTATTTGAACCAGTTCCTAAAATTTACAAAATTCTTTTACAAAATTTAGCAGAAGGAATTTGTAATAGTCAAATTATTGCCAATAACTATGCGCTAGGGAAACAAGAAGAATCAAATCAGTTTGCTTATTACCAGGAGTCTCCGGAATGGAGTACATTTTACCGGAGGTTGCAGGCGGAAAAGGAATATGATATTAAGCAACCTCAAATTCTAAATGTTTTGACAACTACTATAGATAATTACTGTCAAAGACAAGAAATTAGCCACATTAATTTTTTAAAGATAGATGTGGAAGGTGGCGAATTAGATGTACTAGAGGGAACCCAAAATTTATTAAGTAAGGGAAAAATTGATTACATTCAATTTGAATACGGTGGCACTTACATAGACTCGAAAAAAACTCTAAAACAAGTTTTTGAATATTTTCAAAATTTGCGGTATGCAATATTTAAGATTCAACCAGATGGATTAGAGTATTGCCATAATTTTCAGCCAGATTATGAAAATTATCAGTGGAGCATTTTCTTAGCAGTAAACGAACGTTTTCGATCGACTGTTTTGGGTGAAGCACCCCAAATGCTGGATTTACAGCAACTTTGTACGCAGCATTCCATCGTTCCGCGAGGTGTTGTTCACGTTGGAGCCCACGAAGGTCATGAAACAGGATTGTACCAAGCAATGGGCGTGCAAAAGGTATTGTATATCGAAGCTAATCCAGAAGTCTTTGAAAGATTGCAGATAAAAATAGCAGAATTCCCCAACGTGCAAGCAGTTAATTGTGCTGTGAGCGATCGAAATGGCACGGTAAACTTGCACGTCACTTCAATGGATCAAAGCAGTTCGATTTTGCCGTTAAAGCTTCATGCAGAGATTTATCCAGACATTCAGGAAACTCACCAAGTAACAGTAGAATCAAAAACTCTAGATACCCTGCTGCAAGAACTGGAATTGGAACCTGCGGATTTTAATATCATCAACATAGATATCCAAGGTGCAGAACTTTTGGCTTTGCAAGGAGCGACTAATTTACTAAAATATGTAGAAGCAATTAACACAGAAGTAAATTACAAAGAACTGTACGAAGGCTGCGCGTTGATTGACCAAATTGATGAATTTTTGGAGAATTACGGTTTCGATCGTGCTGCAACAACAACCCCGCTTCACCCGTCTTGGGGGGATGCGTTTTATGTCAAAAAGCCAGCCGTTACTATGTCGAAACTTGACATTAATCGATTTGGCAACCAGATATTTGAGTACGCTTTTTTAAGAATCTATGCCAAACAGCATAATCTCCGGTGCGAGACACCTGCTTGGATCGGACAATATCTATTTGGTCATCAAGACCAGCCGATTTCTCAGAAATTACCTCAAATTAAAGAAGTTAGGCAACAAGATGGAACATTTTCTGTTTGGTTTGCTGAAGCTATCATCCCCAATTCGCCAACAATTTACAAAAATGTAGACTTTTCGGGTTACTGCCAGTACCACACAAAATATTACGCTCCCTACAAAGATTACGTGCGCTCGTTATTTAAACCAGCGGCAGAAGTTGAAGCAAAAATGCAAGCTGCGATCGCGTGCCTGCGTTCTCTAGGCAAAACTGTTGTAGGTCTGCACCTTCGCCGCGGGGACTACAGCCACTTTAATACAGTACCTTTTTTACCAGCACCTAGCGAATGGTATAAAGAGTGGCTCAGGGGTCTCTGGGAAAGGCTGGACGAACCTGTACTATTCATTGCTAGCGACGAAATTGGAAAAGTTATCGGAGATTTTGGAGAATACAACCCAGTAACAGCACAAGATTTAGGTGCTAATGTGTCGGAAGCAGACTTTTATTCAGATTTTTACATATTGAGCCAGTGCGATGTTGTCGCTATATCAAATAGCAGTTTTTCGTTTGCAGCGTGTATGCTTAACGAAACAGGCAAGTTCTTCTTTCGTCCGGACTGGTCAACAGAGAAACTAATCCCCTTCGATCCTTGGAATAGCGAGCCTCTTTTGTGGGAGAACCCGAAAAAATTAAACAGCGATTCAATACCAGAAGAATTTAAACTAAACGACGTACAATTTCTGCTAACCAATTATCACCTCAGCGATGAAGAGTTTTTGCAAGCAGCTTACCGTAAATATTTGCTCCGCTATCCAGATGAAGCAGGCAAACAGTGGTATATCAAGCTCCTTGGGGAAAAGAGAATTACGCGCAGAACAATTCTCGCCGGAATGCAACAATCAGTAGAATTTAAGTGGGTGTGGGAACCGATCGCCTCAGCTTCTGAAGAGGAAACTTACTGGCATGTGGGAACTCAATGGGCAAAACAAGCCAAGTGGGATGAGGCGATCGCCGCCTATCACCAGGCAATTCGGTCAAAATCCGACCTCGTGCTAGCCTACAGTCGTTGGGCCGACAATCTAGCCACCCAGAACCAACCCGATGCACAGGTGCTTTTGAGAGCGAAATTTTTCAAAGCCTTACTAAATCAACCCGACTCAGCCGAATTATACGCTTGTTTAGGGAAACTCCTAGCAGCAAAGGGCAAGGCAGGTGAGGCCATACAGGCATACCAAAAGTCGCTCTTAATTCAATCTGACTCCCCCGACGCACCTCAAATTTACTTCGATTTAGGGAAAGCGCAAGCACAGCAAAATCAGCTTGATGAGGCAATTACCTCATACCATAAAGCTATTGAGCAGCACCCCGAATGGGCGGAAATTTACTTTTATATCGGGCAAGCACTAGCAAAGCAAAACCAACTTGATGACGCAATTACCTCCTATCAAAAAGTTATTCAGCAGCATCCAGAATGGGCGGAAGTTTACTTTTATATAGGACAGGCCAGGTCACACCAGAAAAATTTTGACGATGCAATTAAATTTTACAAAAAATCTATCCAAATAGATCCAGAATATGTTGGGGCTTATCTGCTATTGGGAGGCTTACTTCATGCACAATCTAAGTTCGATGAAGCTATTTCGTGTTTCCAAGACCTAATTGATTTAGAACATCACACGTTTGGTTCGATCGCCCAAAGTTATATAGGCAGTATTCTCCAACAGCAAGGCAAACAGGAAGAAGCTAACTTGTATTTTCAAAAAGCACAGCCTGCTGCACTTCCGCAAGGGTGTTATGGCACTGTGCGGGAGTGGGTACTTGCATCTCCATTAAAGCAAACTAACTACATAGAACTCCACTCTCCCCATCACTTTCCGCTCTCAGCACCGCCGCAAACAATAGATAGAGCTTTCTATCCGATATTGAATAGTAGTTGGTGGAGTCAATTTGAGTCGCCCGCCACATTTGTAGTCACAATACCAGAGGGTCGGTATTGCGAGTACGGCTATAACACTAAAACTGCTGTTATAACCTCAGATAATCAGTTATTGCTAGATGTTTCTACCTGCCCTGGCATACCCATAGATCGACATCCTATTTTCTCAGCAACCAATTTACCACTTGTTGAGCATATTAATGGTACTGTAGCTGTCTTATCCGTAGATACTGGACTCATTTATTACCATTGGATGTTAGATTTACTTCCGAGGATAGGATTGTTACAACTAAGTGGAATTGAGCTGGGCAGTATTGACAAGTTTTTAATTAACGGTTACCGATCACCTTTTCAAAAAGAAACCCTTGAGGTGTTGGGTATTCCCGTCAAAAAAATCATAGAGACCAAGAATCATCCCCATATAAAAGCTAATAAATTAGTTGTTCCCTCTTATCCCGGTTTCCAGTGTTTCCCAACAAAATGGGCGTGCGATTTCCTCAGAAGCAAGTTTCTTCCCCTAGCACTACCATCAAAATCAAGGCAGCTAAAGCGTATATATATCAGTCGGAATGCAGGAACAGAACGGAGAACAATTAATGAAGATGAAGTGTTAAATCTTTTGAATAAGCTGGGTTTTACAAGAATCTTCGCAGAGTCAATATCCTTTGCTGAACAAGTCTCATTGATGGCTCAGGCTGAGGTTGTAGTCCTGATGCACGGTTCAGCAGTCAGCAACCTTGTTTTTTGCCAGCCGGGAACTAAAGTTATCGAAATTTTCTCGCCCCACCAGATCGTTCAAATTGGCGAACTGATTAGCCATTACCAGAGACTTGATTACTACTATTTGGTAGGTTCAGGAATTCAATGTCCTCAGTTGCGTCAACTCGTTTACTACAAAGAGGGTTGTGAAGATACACTTGTTAACATTGATTCCCTGAAAAATCGGCTAGAGCAGGCTGGAGTCGTTTAGATCTAAAGAAACAGAGTTTAACTTTATGATGGAGTCCAACACCCCAACAACATCAAAACGAGAGCCAATCGCCTCCTCCAGAGTCCCTGACTCTAGAAGTTGATCGCCCCCCGCCAATCCCCCTGTTTCGCTAAAGCATTCCCCCAATCAAAATAAATTTCAAAGTTATCTGGTTGAATATTTAGCAGGTTGCGGTATGCTTGCACGTCATTGGGATTTAGTTGTACTGCACGGCGGTAGGAGGCGATCGCCGCCTCCAAATCCAACTCTCTTCGCTGCTGCAAAATATCTGCTATGCAGCCGTAAATCCAATCAACATCCGGGTTGAGAATACTTGCTTGGCGGTAAGCCGTGATCGCCTCATCTAACCGACCCAGTTTCACCAAACTCTGCCCCAATCCACAGTAAGAACCAAAGTGATCGGCATTGAGTTCAATAGCTTTACGAAAGGCAGCCACTGCTTCTTCCCACTGTTGCTGTCGATCTAAAGCATCCCCCAAGTGATGATAAGACCCAGAAAAATCCGGGTTGAGTTCTATGGCGCGGGGGTAAGATGCGATCGCTTCCTCGAATTGACCGAGTTTAGTTAGAGCTTCCCCTAAATTGTGGTGAGACCAAGATAAGGTTAGGATTTAGCTCAATGGCACGGCGGTAGGCTGCGATCGCTTCCTCCAGCTTGCCTTGCTGAGTCAGGGCTTCCCCTAAGTGGTGGTAAGACAAAGAAATGTCAGGATTTAACTCAATCGCATGGCGGTAAGCCGCGATCGCTTCATCTAAATTGCCTGACTCTATAAAATGATCTCCTTCGTGGATATGGGTTACAGCCGTTTTTTCTGCATTAATTTTGAATAAGTGCCACTTGTGATAAACTTGCAACGTAGTTGATTTTAACTGAAGTGTGCGAGCAAGACAAGAACTCACTGGACTGACCTGACCCTACTCAAACACAGTAAAATACTGAATTGAGGATTTACGGTTGACATGGGGAACATTGCGAGCGCTACCACTCAGTCCACAATGACGCAACTTGCCTTCTGTCGAAGCAATCTAGCGAATAACAAGGAAGAATTAGAATAGGAGGCGAAGTACAAAATGCACAAAGTGGTGCCGATGATAGTAGATGAAATATCTTACATAAAAAAAATGTTTCAACAAAATCTATAGAGGTATATAGGTATTATTGTGGTTGAATTAATTGCCGTTCACGTCCCAAAAACAGCAGGAGCAACGTTTCAATCTGCTTTACAGCAAGTTTACGGCTCGCAACATATTTACTATGATTATCTAGATGCGTCTAGACCAAAAGTTTACGAACCTCATGAAATTCCTTCACAAATCAGAGTAATTAACGGTCATTTTTCTCTAAGCAAGTATGAGAGCTTTTTTCCCGAAGCTAAAAGAATTATTTGGCTGAGGCATCCGATATATTTATTAGTTTCCCTATACTTTTACTGGCGATATCTCCCATTACAGAAGGGTGACAACACGATAGTAGGAAAATTGCAACAATCAAAAATTGGAATATATGAATTTGCCGAGCAACCGGAAATAAGAAATATATTATGCCAAAATGCTTGTGGAAAGATGCTAAATGATTTTTATTTTGTCGGCGTACAAGAGTTTTTCAGAGAGGACTTATTAGAGCTAAAAACCATGCTTGGGTGGCCAGAAATTACGGTGGCTCAGGAAAACATCAACCCCAATCCTAAGTACCAAGAAGATTTACAAAATGTATTGAGTAACAAAACAATTATCAGCAAGTTAGTAGAAAACAATAGGCAAGATATAGAACTTTATGAGGAAGCATTAAGTTTGAGAGCAAAGCGGAGACAAGAATCAAGTTTACTACAGCCAATTATAGCAGGATGGAACCGGGATCAGTACCAATTGAGTCAATTTAAAAAACCAGATAGTCAAGTTGATTTGAAAATAACAGGCAAAGGGGCGGCAAAAATGACAAAGTGGAAAGAAACATTTTTATTTCAAGGCAAAGAGCTATATTACAATCGCATACCGTATAACAATCCCTCGGAAAGAGCGGTTGAAGTTTCGATCGGGTTTAATTGGCTGATTAATCTCCAAAATTCAGACCGTGTTCTAGAAGTGGGAAACGTACTTTCTCGCTATGAAACCTCACTAGGCGAACAGATGGGGGTTATTAAAAGAAGAATTATAGACAAATTTGAAATAGATATAGGGGTGGATAATGAAGATTTAATGACACTTAAATCCGAAGAAAAATATGATGCTATAGTTTCAATTTCTACCGTAGAACATATAGGTCAGGGACTTGATCCGCGTGGTGCTTACGGTGAGTCTAGCGAAATTCGCGATCTGGAAGCTCCACTGAAGGCAATCGCCAAGATATACGATCTGCTGGCTATTGACAAAAAAGCATTGATTACAGTTCCCTTTGGAGTGCTGACGGACGGAGGATGGTACATTCAGTTCAGCGCGCAGTATCTGGCACTATTAAAAAAATATGGAATTCCTCCAGAAGCAATCCGTACAAGTTTCTTAAGATTAATTAATAGAGATCCAACAAAGGATAGCGTCAAAATGCTTTGGGGAGAAATAGAAGAGATAGAACTTAGTAATGTAGAGTACAACCATCCTTTCCCCTTTGCAAATGCGATCGCTGTTATAGAACTTTCCAAACTTTCAAAAAACTTTCAGCTCAACTTAGAAGTTGATCCTACCCCTCTTTATTATCATATGCCATACGAGACTCGAATTGAATTGGATCAATACAAAGTGCAACTGCACCAGACTCAGGGAGAATTGGAGCAATCCCAGTTGCAACTGCACCAGACTCAGGGAGAATTGGAGCAATACAAAGTGCTAATGCACCAAGCACAGAGTCAATTGGCACAATCCCAGTTGCAACTGCATCAGACTCAGGGAGAATTGGAGCAATCCCAGTCTCAACTGCACCAGACTCAGGGAGAATTGGAGCAATCCCAGTCTCAACTGCACCAGACTCAGGGAGAATTGGAGCAATCCCAGTCTCAACTGCACCAGACTCAGGCAGAATTGGAGCAATCCCAGTCTCAACTGCACCAGACTCAGGGAGAATTGGAGCAATC